>CAZPCG010000071.1:0-8047 GCA_964584875.1 uncultured Spirochaetota bacterium | reverse complement strand
GGATTTCACCGTTGAACAAAGCTGACCTTACCCTTTCTAATGACCCGGTGCGAGAATTTACTGATAAAAACGATGGATGGAAAATAGAAAGGGTGTACACTTTCCATGATAGTTGTAAACGTTTACATTATTACCATGGACTCACAAGCCTGTCAACGAAAATTTGAGATGACCTTTTTAAATCGGTCGTATTCCTTACTCCAGACTCTGTGGCTCTCAGGAGTAAAGGTCTTGATCGGAAAAGCACTCCGGATCAGGGGCAGCGACTGGGCGAGATCTTCAAGAATTCCCAGACCAACTGCCTGCACCATGATGTTGCCCACAGCCGTTGCCTCCTCCGGGCCCGCGACAACCGGCAGCCCCAGCGCATCGGCTGTGAACTGGTTGAGGAGCTCATTCTTCGAGCCGCCTCCGACAATATGAACCACCCTGCTCGGTTTACCGCATACTTCGGATATTTCCTCATTCACCATCCTGTACTTCATGGCAAGGCTTTCGTACACGACCCTAAGGGACTGCTCCTTTTTATCAGGAACCTCCTGGCCCGTTTTTCTGCAAAACTCAGCTATAGCTTCTTCCATATTTTTTGGGTTGTAAAACCCTCGAGCATCGGGATCGATGAAGGCAGTAAAGCATTGAGCTTTTTCGACGAGCCTTGTAATTTGGTCCCAGCTCAGCTCAATCCCATCTCTTTCTCTCCATATCCTTCTAAGCTCCTGAACGATCCACGTCCCCATGCAGTTCTTCAGAAAGCGGATGTTGTCAATACCTCCCTCATTGCTGATATTACGCTGCATTGCTGCAGAGGAGGTGACCGGCTCGGGGATAAGACGTCCGACCAGAGACCAGGTCCCCGAGCTGATGATGAGGGCCTCTCCCTTATCATCAGCCGGAGCTGCAGCGTAGGCACTAGCAGTATCATGAGAGCCGACGGCTGTGAGCACAGCAACGTTTAAGTCAAGTTCTGCGGCGATTTGTCCGCAAAGGTTACCCATCCTTGCACCTGGAGCAACTATTTCGGGCAGGACTTCGGCCGGGATGTTCAGCTTCTCCAGTACTGGTTTGCTCCACTGTTTCATTCGTGCATCCATGAGCTGGGTCACGCTGGCCCATGAGGAATCAACCTTCTTTACACCCCCGAGGTAGTAATAAAAAATCGTCGGCATGGGGAGGAAGAGGCTTCCTGGTTGAAGCCGCCCGGGCCGGTTCATGAAGAACCAGAGCAGCTGATTTGAAATGTTGAAGGGTTGGAAATGGATGCCGGTGATGCGATACAGCTCGGCCGGATCAATCATCGCCTGCACCTTCTCAAGCATATCATCGAGGCGGTGATCCCGGTAGCAGTACACCTTCCCTATCAGGTCACCATCGGCGGTGACGAACTGCCCATCAGACCCCCAGGTATCGATACCGATGGAGTCAAGATAGGGGGCAATTTCCCTGCGGTACTTTCTCAATCCCTCCATGAAGTTGCTATATATCAGAACATCGTCCCAGTAGGTGCGCTCGCTGATCCTGCCGCTTCTATCTGCAATATGAAAGGTTGTGCTCCCATGGACAAAGCGGTGTACCTCATGCAGGGAAAAAGAACCCTTCTCAAAGATCCCAGCGAAGAACTTACCACCCGACGCTCCAAGATCAGCCGCGAAAATCCTCTTCACTTCCATTTCTTGCTCCTCAACCCACAGTAATATAAAATAGCTTGCCGGTGCAAAACACAATATCGTTCTTGCTTTGGCTAGTATTATAAATATAAACAGGATGATAGAAAACCATAAGTTCGCCCTATCATTTTCAAACTTAAAAAAAATGTAATAAAAAATAAAAGTAGTATTACCTTTTCTTGAAAAAGAGGGATTTACAGCGTATGAAAAGTGGAGAGAGTTTGAAGGACCTTGGTCATTACCAGAAGATTGGAAAGCCTAAGGGAGTTTACTCTATATGCAGTTATGATAGATATGTCATTGAAGCAGCGCTGCTGCAGGCTGTGGAGGATGACAGTGTTGTTCTCATCGAATCAACCTGCAACCAGGTAAATCAATTCGGCGGCTATACCGGCATGAATCCGGTGGATTTTAAAGAGTACATTTTTAACATAGCTAAATCAATGAACTTTCCCTTTGAACGTATCATTCTTGGGGGTGATCATCTCGGACCTTTCCCGTTCCAAAACGAAAAAATTTCTGAAGCTATGGATAAAGCGCGTGAGATGGTGCGCCAGTATGTACTTGCTGGATGCAGGAAGATCCATATAGACACAAGCATGCCCCTTGTGGATGATCAAGGGGATAGAAACGCGCCTCTTGAACCTCGCACCATTGCAGAGCGATGCGCAGATCTGTGCAGCATTTCTGAAGAAACATTTCAGGCACTGCGAACAACGAGCAAAGATGCAGGTGCGCCGGTCTATGTCATTGGAACCGATGTTCCCGCTCCAGGGGGAAGTGACAGAGTTGAAGGCGGATTAAGAATCACCACTGTTTCCGACTTTGAAGAGACAGTTAACCTCACAAAAGAGTCCTTTCGCAGGCAAAATCTTCATTCCGCCTGGGAAAGGGTAATTGCCGTGGTAGTCCAGCCTGGTTTCGAGTATGGAGATCGAACAATAATCGAATATGATGGAGAAAAGGCAAAAACATTGATCCATGCCATAAAAAAACACCCCAACCTTGTTTTTGAAGGACATTCAACCGATTACCAGAGCTCAGTAAGTTTAAAGCGTATGGTTGAGGATAGCATTGCAATTCTTAAAGTCGGCCCCTACCTCACCTTCACTGCTCGGGAGGCGATTTTCATGCTAAACTATATCGAAGAAGAACTTTTAAAAAATAAATCAACCATTACCCTGTCCAACTTCATCGGTACTTTAGACGATGTAATGACTCAAAATCCCGAACACTGGATACGTTACTACAGGGGAAACAAGGAGGATGTTCAATTCTCAAAAAAGTACAGCTTTCTCGACAGGTCACGTTACTACAGGGTTAACAGGAGGGTTTTGGAATCGCTGTCCAGGTTAATACAAAATCTACACACCACAGACATTCCTCTCGCTCTCATAAGTCAATTCTTACCGCAACAGTATATTAAACTCATGGCAGGGCTGCTGCCCAACGACCCGGAAGCCCTGATAAGGGACAGAGTAAGGGATATTCTGAAAATTTACTCGTGCGCCGCCGGAGACAGGGAAAAAGTATAACGGGTATCTGCAAAGCATCCTCATTCCTCAAGTAGCTCGGTGAGGTGCCGGTATGTCTCGTTTACAACCCTTTCCTGTTCCTCGTCGAGGATGTTCACATCTTCATCGATGAGAGATTCAAGGCTTGAAACGGATTCCTCGAGCGCCTGGGTAAAATCCCTGTAGCCACTGAACCAGTAGTGACCTTCCCCGTCGGTGAGGAGGGTCAGGAAGCCGAGCTTGTGCTTCGCTTTCACCTTCCTGCAGGGGTGGAGCAAAAAGGGGATGTGACGGACAATCTCACGAGAATCCCGGAGGTACTCGAGGTGTGCTCCTTTCGGCCAGCGCTCGATTATGGTATCCCTGTGTGCCATTTTAGGAATCGTCTGCAAAATACGGTTGAGCTTCATCTCGCCCATGAGGTCACTGCCATCCAGCACTACCCTGCCCCTCATGTCCCTGTAATTCTGGAGCATCGAAGCGTCCAAGCCAGCAAGGGCTTTCTTGAGCCTCTCATAGGGAAGGATCGCCACCTTCCTCCTTTTGCTGAGCTGGAGCTCAAACCTGTCACTACCGACTTTAACGAAGTCCGTGTAATCCCTGGCGGCGGCGACCCTCCGCCTCCCCCTCTCCTTCAAACCTACAAACGCATCGTACAGCTCCGGGGAAATGCTCTTTATCCACTCGGGGCGCAGGAGTGAGACGGACATCGCATACATCCGTGAAGTTCTCAGTATCTCGCCCGCAACTATGTACTCCGGGCGCTGGCGGTACATGCTGGAGCCTGGATGGATCTTGATCCCGTAGGCGGTTAAGCTTGAGTAGCTCATCTTCTGAGTTCTCTTGCATACAAACTGCAGAAGACCTTTTGAGACCGCGCAGAGGTAGCGCGAAGGGTCTCCTCCCGTGCTTACGGGAATGCCCATCCCCGAAACGATCTCGGCAAGCTGGTGTTTCACATTGTAGATCTCCTGCATCCCCTTGTAGTCGAGGTAGAAGCGTTCACAAAAATCCTCCCTGTTATTTGCACCGCTAAAGGCCCGGAATATGTTGAGGTATGAGAGAAAATCCCCCAGCTTATGCCTGAAGGAGTGATGGGCCCTGCGTGCTTCAAGCTCAAAGCCCTGGGGCAGGAGGAATGGCGGCTTGTCGTTGAGGAAAGCGGCTGCGATGATCACCTCTTCAAGAACATCGGGATACTCCATGATCGATGCAACGATCATCCTTGAGAGCCTCGGGACGATGGGGAACTGCACCATGAGGCTCCCTATGGATGTGAGCCTGCGCTCCTCATCTATCGCCTCGAGAAAACGGAGCGTTTCCACCGCCCCCCTTATGTTCTGTGGGCCCGGGTTGGAAATGAAATCGAAATGCTCGAAATCCCTGATTCCGAGCTCCGCCATCCTTAAAACAACCTCGGAGAGATCCCTCCGGTATATCTCCTCCTGGGTGAACAGTGGCCGCTCATCGTAATCTTCCAGGGTGTAGAGACGGTAACAGATTCCGGGAGCTGTTCGGCCTGCTCTCCCCCTCCTCTGGTTGCAGGAGGCCTTCGAGATGGGTACCTCGACAAGAGAAGAGGTAAAGTTGTTCGGATGGTAATAATTGAGCTTGGCAAAGCCGGGGTCGATGACATGCCTGATACCATCGATGGTAACACTGGTCTCAGCAATGTTTGTGGCAACTATGACCTTGCGCTTTCCAGGATAATCGAGAAAAACTCTCTCCTGCTCCTCCTGGGAGAGGCGGGCATAAAGTGGGATAAGCACCATCGTCTTTTTTCTGTTCAGCTCCGAGAGGGCTGTAATGCAGAGCTTGATCTGTTCTTCACCGGAGAGGAACACAAGTATATCCCCCTGTTTACCCTCACGCTCCACCCTTTTCACTATTTCCACAATCCTGTCAATAATGGAGGTGAAGTCGTGGAGGTATTCCGGGGGTTCATAGCGATGCTCCACCGGGTACATCATCGCTTCAATAGTCACAACAGGGCATTCATCGAAATATTCTGAGAAGACCGCAGCATTGATCGTTGCAGATGAAATTACAACCTTCAGATCACTCCGTTCGCGCAGTATCCCTTTGAGAAGGCCGATAATGAAATCGATGTTCAGGCTCCTCTCATGCGCCTCGTCTACCATGATGACGTTGTAGTTCGAGAGATAGTGATCGGTCTTCATCTCCTGCAGGAGGATCCCGTCCGTCATGATAACGATCTTTGTATTACTTACTGTTTCATCAACGAAGCGCATTTTATAGCCTACAAGCCCGGGAATTGTCGTGCCGGACTGCCTCGCTATGAAATGCGACACGGATAGTGCGGCGATCCGCCTCGGCTGGGTAACGCCAATCATGCCATTCAGGGCAAATCCCGCATCGTAGAGGATCTTTGGGATCTGCGTGGTCTTTCCCGATCCTGTGGGGCTTTCAACCACGATGACCTGGTTTCGCCCCAGGGCATCGATGATAACATCCCTGTGCTGATATACCGGCAGGTTCCTGACATCTACCATGGTATCTCTCAACTAACGAAAATAGTAGGCCTTGCTTCTGTCATACATGGTGTATTTCCCGGGAGATGTACCTGCTTTGGAGATGAGATCGGCGCATATGTCGGAATCTCCCAGGTCCCTCACTTACCCCTTAATGTAACCATCAATCCCATGTTGAACAACAGTTTCATTCAAAGATATGGCCGCAGGTTATATCAACTTTTTCCATGTTCTCCACAAAAACTGTGCAGAACACCACCTCTGAGGATCAAAGCCTGATGCCCAGACCGAATCCAATTCCAAAGTGGATGTCCGAGGATGAAAAGCTGTATCCACTTTCAGTTGGCAGATTGTAGCGAATGGAGAAATCAGGGATTACGTAGACATTGTCTTTCACCCTGGCATACAGACCGGTAGAAACCTGAAACCCGAGTTTGTTTGATTCGTCTGCATTATCCAGAGCAACAAAAAGCGTGCTGGTTACGATATTGTCACTGTAGTAGCCGCTGCTGAATGCCTCGTAAATGAACCCGCCGGAAACCCACACGCTTTCCTTAATAAAGTACTTGATGGCAAGACCGATATCAATGTAATTGATCTCTCCTCCCTCAACATCTGTAGCACCTGAATAACCGCTTCCGGGAGTAACCCTCATCTGCACCGTTTCAATTGTAGGGCTGAACAAAACATTATCTCCAAGCTGAAAATCAAACCCGAACCCCATAGATCCATAGGGCAAATCGCTGAACCGATAATTAACACCACCTCCGATAATGAGCATATTGCCTAAATCGACAACCACTGACTTCCTTGCAGCACGCTCTTTCTCTCCCTTTTTCGCCTTTGCCTGGGCGAAAACATTAACCGATGTGAGAAGAACCACTGCTAAAGTAATAATGAATAGTTTCCTCATGTTTTTCCCCCTTCACAATCTCTTTTTTTTCAACCTGCGGCTCCTATAAATAAAATTATCGTTCAGAAATTTTTTAATTTCCAATTAATTGGTAAAGGATTTTTTCTGTGAGCAGCAGGATCACAAAGACACTGTGTAAGAAGAGGGAAATAATCTGGACAAACTCAAATATGCAATAAATCCTTATTTACACGATATTCGTTATCCACCAACCCTTACGATGAGATTGTATGATTCAAGGATGCTCCGTAGCTCTGAAATCATCGACTCATCAGGGGTGAAGGCCTGGATGGAGTACTCCTTTCCCAGCTTCCTGTACTTTGATTCTCCAAGACGGTGGTATGGCAGCAGGTGCACCTCATAAACCCCCGTTTCATGAGCAAAATGAGCCACGGCCTCAATATTTTCCCTGTCCGTGTTGACACCGCCGATAAGCGGCAGGCGAAAAACCATCTGTTTCTTCATCGAGGCGATCTTCGAGGCGACTTTAAGGGCATTCTCGAGAATCAGCTCGTTAGGTACACCGGTAAACTTCCTGTGAAGGTTTGAGTTCATGTGCTTCAGATCATATAGAACGAGGTCGCAGGCATCGACGATCTCCTCAACATGTCGCCACGGCGCAAAACCGGAGGTTTCCACAGCGGTATGGATGAATCTTTTTCTCAATTCCTCTAGCAGGCGGATTGCAAATTGCCTCTGGACAAGCACCTCTCCACCGGAGAGGGTGGCTCCACCGCCCGAAGTCTCATAAAACAGGCGATCTTTCTCAACTTCTTCAACAACCGCTGACACCGAAAGACTTTTTCCCAAAAGCTCGAGGGCGCCTGACGGGCACGCCTCAACGCAGGTTCCGCAGAAGATACAGTCCTCCACCCGGTAACCATTCCGGGTCCTTGCACCCGTGGGGCACACCTGCAGGCATCTGCCATCCCTCAAGCATCTGTTCAAGTTGTAGGTGATCTGGGGTTTGATATCGATTGATTCTGGATTACAGCACCACTGGCAGGCAAGTGGACATCCTTTAAAAAATACAACGGTACGGATTCCCGGTCCATCATGGAGGCTGTACCTCTGTATATTAAATATTATTCCCTTCAACGTTTCTGTCCCGACTCCTGTACTTTCCTTGCTCACCCTGGCTGATTCTTTCATTCTATAAACCGCCATACACCTCTGGAGCGGGATTGCTTCGTCAGTCGCCTTCGGCTCCTTACTCGCAATGACGGCCCGCACTACCTTTCATCAATATAAAATACTACCAGGCCAGCATTATTCGTAAAATCAAAAATTCTTATCCCTACGCTGGTGCTCCTTCAAGCACATCCTCTATCGAAACAATACCGAGTCGCTTGCAGCCCTGGTTGAGATATCCTACAGCCACCTCCCGGGTTCTGATGCCTCCTGCTGCTTTAACCCCCATGACATTACCAACGGCTTTAAGCATGATATCCACCGATTCGGGTG
>CAZPCG010000070.1:0-8151 GCA_964584875.1 uncultured Spirochaetota bacterium | reverse complement strand
CACGGGGCACCGGTCACCATCCACGACGAGACGCAGATCGATGTACTCCTCGGCTATGAAATCTCTCCCCTCGTTTACATTTTTGAAGTGGTAGTCTTCCCTGTTTGCTCCTGTTACGCATCCCTTCACGCCCTTTACAGAATGATCGCCCACGATCCGGATGCCCTTTACCCCTATCGGCCCGGCAAAGCCAAGGGGTATGCCGAGCTTCTCCCTCACCTCTTCAACATCCCCCTTTGAGACCTCTGAAGCACCGAGGTAGTTTTTCAGCTTCGTTTCATTGATGTCAAGATCACCCCTGATGAGAGCAAGAACAAAGGGAGAGGATGAAGGATCATCGCCCGATGCTCTAAAAGAGCCTCCGCCCGATATTTTGTACACGAGGGTTTTAATGAAATACTTCGGGTCCATGTTCAGGAAGGCATTGAGCTCGGCAATGGTTTTGACATTCGGTGTTTCAATGAGAGAAAGCTCCCCCCTATCGCGGTAGTCGATGCTCCCGTTCCTGCAAGCTGCCTTCTCCCTGTTCGCGACATAATTGCAGGCACTGCACCGCACAACTTCCTCTTCCCCGACGCGGGAGGAGACCATGAACTCCTCTGAGAGTGAACCTCCCATGGTGCCGGAGTCGGCGGCAACAGGAATCGTCTCAAGCCCGCACCGCCTGAAAATCCGCCGGTACGCCTCTGCCATGTCATTGTAGCTCTTATCGAGAGATTCTGACCGGGTACTTCGATGGAAGGAGTAGGCGTCTTTCATTATAAAAACCTTGGCCCGCATGACGCCAAATCTGGGGCGTATTTCATCCCTGAATTTTGGACCGATGTGGTAAACGGTAAGGGGCATATCCCTGTACGATTTTATATGGTCCTTTAAAAGAAAAGTAAACACCTCTTCATGGGTTGGGGTGAGGACGAAATCCTGGACATTTCTATCCTTCAACCTGTAGAGCTCTGGGCCCATGGAGTACCATCGATCGCTCTGCTTCCATAGCTCACCCGGCACCAGAACTGGCAGAGAGAATTCAATCCCCCCGATCCTGTTCATCTCCTCTCTGACTATATTTTCCACTTTTTTGATGACCCTGCAGCCAAGCGGGAGGAATGAGTATATGCCGCTTGACACCTTCTTGACGAGCCCCGCCCTTATCATCAGTATGTGGCTCTGAATAGCGGCATCCCTTGGCGGTTCTTTCAGCGTGGGAACAAAAAATTTACTGAGATGCATCGAAGCTCCTGAGCAGGTCCTGTTTTGTCAGGCAGAAAGATAACATAGCCGGGATAAAGCGCAAACCGAAAAAGTGTTTGCTGCTCGCACGTTCTGCTAGTACTATTGTACCGCTTTAAAAGCGAGCTGAAGCTTTCCATAAACAATACACGCGGAGGGGAAAGGCGATGAAAAGGTTTGTGATGCTACTGCTGGGTGCCCTGTTTTTGATCCCTGGATTTTCATTGACTGCCGGTACAGCGATAACCGGCTCACAGGGCTATTTTACCGTACCTGTTACATCAACGCCATCTAAAGGAGCCATACATATCAATGCCGGATACATATTCGATCCAGGAAACCTCTACACTTCAGTCAACACGGCGATTTTGCCAAACTGGGAGCTCTCTGCCGGCAAGGAGATCCTCACAAGCGAGGGCAGGGAGCTTGGCGCCACCCCCTTCATTCTTGGCACCAAGTACATGTTCTACGGTTCGAAAAAGGGAAGTTTCAAGGCAGCCGCCGGGCTCCAGCTAGAGCTGCTTGGGAAGGCCGCTGGAGTTGATGGGACGCCGATCACGCTCTACGGGGTGATCAGCGAGAGTGCAGGCAAACTCGGGTACGTGAACACAGGCTTTGGCTATACCATGGGAATAGATGCAGGCTACCTTATAAACTTCTTCATCGGACTGCAGAAGGCGATCATCGGCGACAAGCTCTTCGTTATCGGCGAGTTTTCAAACTACAGCGTCAGACAGGGTCTGGATGCCGCCTGGTCTGTTGACAGGGGTATTTTCAACACAGGGTTGCTCCTGGAGCTGAATGAATACCTCAGCTTCAAGGCCGCCTTTTACGATCTCCTGGACGACTTCATTAATATTGGACTGGGGGCGGAGCTCAGGATAAAGGCGTTTTAGTCATAATTTTAATAACTTGTATGGAAAAAGGAGGTATAAAAAGGAAAATGAGGGGGTTACAAAAGGTTGATTCTCCTTTTGAAACGGACAAATTCGAACTCTCTTTTCTGCATGAACTCCCTTGAGATGATTCTCCTGCTTTTTTTCCTCCGTATTGCCCTGTCTATTTTCTTCACCAGCGCCATATCCATAGAATGGCCGGCCTTGTAGGCAATGAAATGACCTATTATCCTGCAGCTTATCAGGGAGAGGTCGCCGATTAGATCCAGCATTTTATGACGCACGCATTCATTTGCGAAGCGCAGTCTGTCGTTGACAAGACCTTCTTTCGTGAAGAGGAGCGCATTGTCGAGCGACCCTCCCAGAGCCAGATTGTTTCTCTTCATTTCTTCGAGTTCCTCATAGAACCCGAATGTGCGGGCTGGTGCAATGGAGTTCCTGAAAGTGGTTCGATCAACGATAAAGTGGGCTGTTTGCGTTCCGATAGCCTCACTTTTAGAGGTAAAATCTATGGTGTAGGTTATTTTAAGCTGTGTATTCGGGAGAACAATCAAATAGGACCCATTCTCCTCAACCCAGATCGGGTACGGGATATGGAATACATCCTGCAGTTTATCCTGCACTGCAATGCCTGCGGACTCGATCGCCTTCACTATATCCCTTGAGGATCCGTCCATTATCGGCATTTCTGACCCTTCGACATACATGAACACGTTTGAAATATCGTAGGTGTATAGCGCCGCCATGAAATGCTCAATCGTCATGATGTTGAAAGCCCTGTTTCCAACCGTAATGGCTTTGCTTGTATTGAGAAGATTTGTATAGTGCGCCCTGACACCCGTTTTTCCGTCACCATTGCCCGCAACAAAGACGATACCGGTGTTGACAGGTGCGGGATACAGTGTAACCTTTGCTGCTTTTCCGCTGTGCAGACCGATTCCCTCAAGGGAAAAAGGCCTTGCGATTGTACACTGGAAGTACATTTATTATATCCTATCTATTACAATTAAAAAGACATTTATCGATATTAAATGAGCAAATACCATGCCAGCCATTAGATAATACGCATTTTTAATTTTAATTATTTAAAGACTTAGAAAAGTCTTGTACAGATAGTTCAGGTTCTGCAGTCCATATGTGGTAAAAAATATACAATACTGGGTTGATTTTTACACAAAGCTATAGATTCGCCCTGCGGAATTCTTCAAGCCCCTCTGTGCCTATCAGAAAGCTCTCTTCGCCCACATCTACATTGATCGACGGCTCCGAGTATGTGACAGTAAGCATCCTGCCCGAGTTCTTCAAGGTTATCTTCAGGGGGAAAGGAGCAGTCCTGGATGCCTCAAACTTCGTAAAGAAGAGCTCATAGGTGTCCAGGCTCGAGATAAAAAGCACCCTGTCAGGGAGCCAGTCCTCACGAAAATGGATTTTACTTTGCATACCTGCGGTCTTTACACGGAGTGTGAAGGAATCAACTCTTGATACTTCCCTGTTTCCTCCGGCAACATACACTTTACCCATCATGGAGGAGAGAAGAAGCTCTTTGGGTATGCTGAAGCCGGCAAGCTTTTGAAGATCGAGCTCATCGTATGATAAGAGGTAGTATTCCTTCCTGTGATGCACCACCGCAAGAACCTGCTCCCCGCTCTTTATTATGGTTAAGAGGGGCTTGTTAAACACGAAATCAGCCAGGTCGAGCCGGAAGCTCCTCCTTTCACCATCCATCACAAACGATGCCCTGAAACTCAGCACAATATTCTCATCCTTATAGATGACAACCGCCCTGGCATCAAGGGTACTGACCCCGTCATTGTATCGAAGGAGATCTTCGAGCATCCTGGTTTCTAAGGGTCCCTCCCGTTCAAGCTTCGCGGTTCTAACCGAACATGTAACCATGGCAAGAGGAATCATTAGAAGGGGGAGCAGGCGGTATAGTCTCAATCTTTTTGCTCTCCTTCTGCTTTTTGAATCTTTCGTTGTATCTCCTCTACAAATTTCAGTTCCAGCGCCTTCTTCCAGGCATCTATCGCCTTCTGGTAAATCTCCAGTTTATAGTAAATATCTCCGAGATGATCGTAGATGAGGTAGTTCTCCTCGTCTGAAGGGTCCATGTACTGGACTGCGTTTTCAAGATACTCTCTGGCCTTTGCGTAGTCGGCAAGCCGGTAGTAAACCCACCCCATACTGTCCAGATAGGCGCCATTATCCGGATCGATGTCAAGTGCCTTCTCGATAAAGGTCTTTGCCTCGTTAAGGCGTATGCCCTCATCGGCCAGCAGATAGCCGAGATAGTTGAGCGCAGCGGCATTTGAATCATCGAGCTTTACCGACCTGTCCAGGTGAAGTATCGCCTCATCTATACTTCCCAACCTTTCATATGAAACACCGAGGTTGAAGTAGTATCTGGCATTGTCCCTGTTCAATTCGACTGCCCTCTTGAATGCCTCAACCGCGTTACGGTAATCCTTCACAATCCGGTATTCTATCCCCAGGAAATAGTATAGCTCGGCATTTTCAGAAAATTGCTCAATTGCAGAACGGAAGCTCTCAATAGCCTCCTCATGCCGGCCTATCTCATCATAGCTGATGCCAAGCTTCACAAATATATCCCCCGTCTCTTCTGCATTCTCCTTGAAGTATTCGTACTCTCCAATGGCTGCCCGTGTTCTCCCAAGGGCACTGTATATGTCCCCCAGGAGGTATCTGTTCTCGAGAAACCCGGCATCGATCTCTCTCACACGCTCGGCTTCCTCTGTTGCTTTTTCGAGCATCTGCACACCGTAATAGCTTCCGGCAAGCATGAATCGCCATTTCTTCTCCATATCGACGTTTGCGGTCCTTTCGGCAATCCGTATCAATCCAACCAGAGCTGCAATCTGGTTCGGGTCATCTACTACAGCCTGCTCGAATAATCGCGTTGCTTCCATTAGATTGCCGTCGAGGAATTGCAACACCGCTTTAGCTGTAACCGACAGCCCGTTCTCATCTATTATCCTTTCGAGCACCGGGGAAGGATTCTGACCTTCAATGAAGAGGTTCAGGGCATAATCCTCCAGGGCCCTGTCATTTAAAAGTTCCCTGTCATCTAACTTTTTAAAAAGCTCTCCAGCTTCAGCGCTTCTTCCAGTGCTGAAATATATATAGGTTAGGTAGAAAAGGGCTTTTGCATTTTCAGGGTCGGAATCAAGAACTCTCCTGTACTCCTTCTCTGCAAGACCGAAGGCACCCTTTTTTATGTAGAGATAACCGAGGTTCAGGGATACTTCAACCAGGTCCGGTCTGTACTGCAGTATCTTCCTGTACACTTCGATCAGCTTATCATCGTTCTCAAGCTCCTTGTACGCCTCAGCCAGATAGAACAGGACCTGAACATCATCGGGCTTCCCTCCTAGTAACCTTTCAAGATAGGATGCCGCTTCTCCGAATTGCCTGTCTTTTAGAAGCACAAAGGCCATCATCTGGAGGGCAGACTCATTTCCAGGATCGATTTCAAGGGCCTGCATGGCGTACTGCCTGGCATCCTCACTCCTTCCAAGTATATTTGATAATTCTGAGAGGATTGAATATAGCAGGGCAGGAGGATTCTTCTCATACTGGAGGGCAAGCTCGAACTGCTTCAGGGCCATTGGAATATCATCGTCGTAGAGGTGGAAGTAACCCATGGAGAAATAGTTTAAAGCCTTCGTTTCGACCTGCGAATGGGCAGGAATAGGAGCTACACTGGTTGCATATATGAATGTGCTGGCAATGATGGAGATACTGATTAGAACTCTGGTTGAGAACTTTGCCCGAATCCTGGTCAAAATCCCGTTTGAAATCTTATTTAAAATTTTCATCAGATATTCAAAAAATGGGGATTTAAAATATCGCCTTTACAAATCTTCCTGTGGTGGGGAGCTCACCTACCAGAGGATTCGCATATTCCCGAAATTTCCTTTCATCTATGAGACCATCGACGGTAATCCACTCCTTCGGGAATGCCCTGGTATGCTTCTGGACACTCTGCAGGGGCGTTACAAAGGTCACAATCCCGTATGAGCCGTCATGGTCAATTCTCCTGATCGCAATGCTCCCCTCATCAAAGGTGTCCTCAACCGCAGCTATGACAGCGTCAACGCCCACCCTATAGGCCTCGTCTGCATCGACCTCCGAAACGGCGAGAGGAAACGAGCGCTGCGGGTATCCAAGGGTATCTGCTCGCACACGCTTGATATTCAATGTGCTCTTCACGATCATCGCCAGGATATCTCCCATCAGGTTCGAGCCGCTCAGACTAACGTTTCCGTGGGGATCAACTTCAACCGCCCTGTTTCCACCTTTAGGCATGTATTTTTCCGGCAGCTTGAACTGCACAAAGGAAGTCAGCCACTGGGATACATATTCAGCCTTTTCCCCCTCCTTCAGGTGGTATATACCCTGCCTGTTTATCCCCTCAGATACGGCTATAAGTGCCCTTCCATGCTCCTCATAGGCTCTTTCAACATCATTCAGAAAAGAATCGAGGTCAAAGGGCATTTCAGGCATGTAGACCAGGTGGGGGCCATCCTTCGGGTACTGCCGGGCCAGTATGCTCGCTGCAGTGAGAAACCCAGCATTCCTCCCCATGACCACGTTTATCTTCACCCCCGTAAGAGCCCGGTTGTCCTCGTTATCGCCGATGAAGGCGCAGGCAACGTAGCGGGCTGCACTTCCGTAGCCAGGGCAGTGGTCCGTTACCTGAAGATCATTGTCGATTGTCTTCGGTATGTGAACAACCCGCAGGTCGTACCCTTCGGTGGCTGCAAAGCTGTTGATGATGTAGGCAGTCTCAGCCGAGTCGTTTCCTCCTATGTAGAAGAAGTAGCGCACGTTCATCCTCTTGAAATTCTCGAATATGGTGAAGCACTCCTCTTTCGTCGGCTTGTGCCGTACCGATCCCAGCGCTGCAGCTGGTGTTTTTGCTATCTGCTCGAGCACAAAGTTCGGCTGCTCGAAGACAGGCACATATTCATTTTCTAACATCCCCTGCACCCCATGACGCGCCCCATAGAATTCGAGAATTTCCCCATGCTTTCTTGCTTCCATGATCGCGCCAATGAAGCTCCTGTTTATGACGGCTGTCGGACCTCCAGACTGTCCTATAACCGCATTTCCCCTTGGACCTGCCATTTTTCACTCCTTCACACTGTATATAACTTATATACTTCAGAAAATCAGAAAAGGGAAATTTTAAGCTAAAACCTGACGGCTTTCACGAAGAGTGGCGGCGAAGCTCAAGCCTCGCCCTCCCCGGCAGCCTTGCTTCATCGATGATAAAAATAGTGGAGCTGCTCTCACCGGTAAATAGAGCCGTGTACTGGTCGAGGGGTTTCTGAAACACCAGTGGATCAACCTTTTCCGGATAAATCTTAACGACGACGGGCGGGGAACCTGAAAGCTCCATTCTTTCTTCGCCCTGGTTTTTTATTGTGAAACCGATCAGCACCTTTTTCCCCTTGATGCTCGTCACGTTCAGCTCGTAGAGGCGGTTTCCAACCTGTTTCTGAAGAAAGAGGTTTACGGGCCTGGTTATTAAATACATCACTGCGGCTATTAGCACAAGATCCAGGAAGATTATAAGGAGCCCCCTTCTCCTCTTTTTGCTGAAGAGTCCCATTCTTCTCGGCTCTGTCAGACCCCGCAGCTTCTTCAGACGCTCTTCCCTGCTGTAGTGAAACCTTACCTCTTCTCCTCCGCCGGAGAGATTCAAACCCCTATTCCCCTTTTGAACCTGACCTTTCATCCCCGCTCACCCGTTCGGTCCTCACCCCTCATCCTTCTGAATGCCTCAGGCAGGAAATCGACCAGGTCACCCGCATGAACGCAGTCCTCATGCTTTCTCTCTTCTGCGATCCTCCCGCACTCCGTATGAAGGTATACACCTGCTACCGCCGCATCACACCCATCAAGCCCCCTCGCCATTAGTGAAGCGATAATTCCCGCAAGGACATCTCCACTCCCTCCCTTGGATAGGGAGGACACCCCGCCGTCGTTGAAGAACAGCCTCCCC
>CAZPCG010000069.1:6059-8207 GCA_964584875.1 uncultured Spirochaetota bacterium | reverse complement strand
AGTACTCCTCGGGATCGACATGCCCGGCCCTGAGGACATTGGGATGCACGAGGCCACAGCCGAGCATCTCGTTCCACCCGGAGTACTTGCAAACCGGGCAACCTGAACCTTTACAGAGGAAGCAATTGACGTCAAGCTCAAAACCTGGCTCGACGAATGGGAAGTACCCGGGACGAAGCCTGATCTTCACCTCTGTATGGAAAACCTCCATCAGCACCGTTTTCATCACTGCGATAAGGTTGGCAACCGATATCCCCCTGTCAACCATGAGACCTTCAACCTGGTAGAAGGTATGCTCATGGGATGCGTCGGTTTGCTCATAGCGAAACACTCGACCCGGTGCAACGATGCGTATCGGGGGTTTGAGCTTCTCCATAGTCCGGACCTGCACGCAGGATGTGTGGGTTCGCAGGAGATTCCCATCCATTGTCCAGATTGTGTCCTGGAGGTCCCGGGCGGGATGATCCCGGGGGATGTTCAGCGCCTCGAAGTTGTAGTAGTCGGTTTCCACCTCAGGCCCGGACGCTATGGTGAACCCCATGGACGTGAAAATGTCCTCAAGCTCCATCCTCATCTGGGTTATTGGATGGAGGTGTCCTATCTCTCCGGGGTTTCCCGGTTCTGTAATATCGATTCTTTCCCTTTCGCCGAGGGTGCTGAATATCCGATCTGATAGTTCTTCACTTTTTTCCCTGAGCAGATCGCCTATTTTCTGCTTGACTGCGTTTGTGACTTTCCCCACCTTCGGCCGGAGGTCCGGGGGAAACTCCCCGAGCTTTTTGAGTATTCCGGTCATTTCACTCCTTCTGCCCAGGTACCTTATGCGAAGCTCATCGAGCTCTTTCAGCGACGTGCTCTTCCCTATCTCCTCCTCCGCTTTTTTAGAGAGAGAACCAAGCTGTTTCAGAATATCCATGCCGTACCTCTATAGTGGTGGTGGAACGATGATTCGATGGCTGTTCCCCGGGATGCGCCCCGGGCCGTGTCAGCCTGCAGCAGGCAGAATGTACACTGAAATTGCTCACAGGGTCAATCTCTTTGCAGTTGTTTCCCTCAAGATGAGCCTGGTTTTCAATTTCACCCGTTTTACGATGCCGTCCATCCTCCTGATGTTGCCCGAAAGGATCTCTGCACCAAGCTCACCCATCTGTGCGATTGGCGTCTTTACCGTTGAGAGCGGGGAGGGGAGGTAGGCCGAGCCGCTCAAATCGCCGAATCCCATAACGGATAGGGTTTCTGGTACCGCTATCCGCCGCTCTTCGGCGGCTTTCAGCACGCCCCAGGCTATTCTATCCTCTGCAGTGAGCACAGCTGTGAATGATAGGTTAGCGCTTCGGGCAGCCAGAGCACTGTAGCCCTCAGACTCCCTGTTCCAGGGATCTGGTTTTGACCCGGGGTGTATGAGATCTTCCTTGAACTGAATACCGTGCTCGTCGAGGGCGAAGAGGTAACCCCTTTTGATCTCCTGGGTGTAGTAGAGGTTGGGGTTGTCCTCGATAAAGAGAATTTGCTCGTGCCCCATGTGGATGAGCTGTTTTGTTGCCTGGTAACCACCCTGGAAGTAGTCAATTTCCACAAGATTTACGTCCTCCCGTTCTGTATCTCCGACGAGAAGCACGAAATTAACCCTTTCCTGAATGAGCTTTCGCAGCTGGGTGTCGTCCCTGGAGCTGTCCACCAGGAGTAACCCATCGAACCTTCCCTCATGCATCAGGCCTGTGCAGTCACCGAGGTGCACCCATGGGAGTATCTCTGCTGAAAAACCCTGAGCGTGGAATGTGGCAACGGCGCTGCTGATGATTTCGGGGAAGCTCAGGAGGTAGAAATCCCTTATGACGATGCCGATAGTTCCTGTAAGACCGGTTTTCAGGCTCTTTGCAGCGGCATGAACCGTGTAGTTTAAATCCCGTATTGCCTCCCACACCCTCTCTTCGGTTTCTTTTGTGTACCGCCCCTTTTTGTTGAGCACCCTTGAGACGGTAGCTATTGACACGCCGGAACGGACAGCAACATCCTTGATAGTGGACATCTTTCTGCCTCCTTCCGAATTAGTCGCTGGCGAACAATTCCCATTCAAGCAGGAAATCCACTGCCACCAGCTCAATAATTAGTTTCTAACTTCTTGTATTTCTACGGTAATTTAAAAGC
>CAZPCG010000069.1:0-6049 GCA_964584875.1 uncultured Spirochaetota bacterium | reverse complement strand
ATACAGCACGACTCATGAAATGTCAAGAGTAAACGTTTACATACACCTTTTTCGTCGGTGTAAATGCTAACCAGTGATATGGAAAAGGAATGCAAAAAGAAGATTTTTTTCCCGCTAAAATATAATTTCCTGTTGACAAAATGGACGAAAAATGGGTAAATATAGAATAGCTGAGTGATTCATCTGCCTTGAAAAAGGTAAACGTTTACATCTAAATCTTTGGAGGCAATTATGGCTCATGTTGTGTTGAAGAATCTAACGAAGATCTTTGAAGGCAATGTACAGGCGGTAAAAGACTTCAACCTCGACATCCAGGACAAGGAGTTCGTGGTTCTCGTTGGGCCTTCGGGATGCGGAAAATCAACAACGCTACGGTGCATCGCAGGTCTTGAAGAAATTACCGAGGGCGAAATATTCATCGGCGACAGAATGGTTAATGATGTACCTCCCAAGGATCGGGATATCGCAATGGTGTTCCAGAACTACGCGCTGTATCCTCATATGAACGTGTACAAGAATCTCTCCTTCGGTCTGGAGCTGCGGAAGATGAAGAGGGATGAGATCAACCGGCGTGTTCATGAGGCGGCACAGATACTCGATATTGAGCACCTGCTGGCTAGAAAACCTAAAGCGCTCTCAGGTGGCCAGAGACAGCGTGTTGCCGTGGGGCGTGCCATTGTGCGGAAGCCGGCTGTCTTCCTCTTCGACGAACCGCTCTCCAACCTGGATGCGAAGCTCAGGGTACAGATGCGCACGGAGATCGCACGGCTCCACCAGCGCCTGCAGGCGACCATGATCTACGTTACCCACGATCAGGTTGAGGCGATGACGATGGGAAGCAGGATAGTGGTCATGAAGGATGGTCTTATCCACCAGGTGTCTGATCCGCTTACCCTCTACGACTATCCTGTCAACAAGTTCGTCGCCGGTTTCATCGGGAGCCCTCCGATGAACTTCATCGATGTGGATCTGGTCAAAGAAGGCAACGATTACTTCGCAAAGGCCAGCGGCTTCAAGATTATTATGCCCAAGGATCAGCATAAAAAGATCTCGTCCTATGAGGGGAAGAAGGTCACCTTCGGATTCCGGCCCGAGGATCTGGTCGATGAGAGTATCGTGAAGGACAAAGCGGGAAAGCTGATGAAATCGAAGGTGGAGGTTATCGAACCGCTCGGGTCCGAGATATTCCTTTACCTGAGTGCAGGAAACGATAACTTCGTCGCCCGGGTTCCCCACCACTACAGAACGACACTGGGGGCTGATGTGGGATTTGTCATAAGCATTGACAAAAGCCACCTCTTCGATATAGAAACCGAGGAGGCAATTTTCTAACCGAATGGTTATTTGTCTGACTGCATTGCTGAGTATAGGTTATGTGATGCTCTCTACTTCCTGTTTGAACTGGTGGATGTCCAGAGGTTCGTAGAGTACCCGTATGGTTCTTTCATTTTTACGGGTCTCAATGATGCTTGAGACGTTCTCACTTTCCTCAGCAATTATCAAAATTGGAAGGTTTTTGGTCTCATCGTTTTCAGAGAAGGAATCGATTAATGTATCGAGTCTCACCTTCGAGAGCTTCGTGCCGGAAATGATAAAGGATGGCTTTGTATTACCGATTGCAATACCGATGCTTATTAAATCGTGGGCGGTTACAACATCAAAATCGAGAATTTCCAGAAGCCCGCTGAGGAACTTGATCCGGTCTTTGTTCTCTTCGATGATGAGCACAAATTCACTGGAGTCCAGGTTGGGCATGTTGTATTCCTGCCTGAATCGCTCCAGTTCTACACGTTCGATTTTGTAGAAACCCCCAGGTGTGGTCCGCGCATGAATTTTACCGCTCTGACACCACTTTCTTACAGATTGCTGAGACACCCCGAGTAAGCGGGCAGCCTCCTCTGTGCTTATGATTTTTCCATTTCCCTTCACTTTTGTTTCTCCTTCGTTTCTAAAATTTCCCGTTCATAGTAGCACAAACAAATAAACAATACAACCCTTAAGTTTTCCAGTACCTGAGGATTCTCGAAATAATCCCCGTTAGTTTAATAGCGAAGATAATATGATGAATATTGTTCGGGCAATACATATTGATGCCCTGTTGTTTTTTATCGATTTTTTATATAACTTCCCGGTAATCAGAGTATTCAGCTTTTGTCCTTCACGATGAAGAGCAGGAACAGCGCTATAGCAATGAAACCGGCTGAGATAGAGAGGTAGGGTTTGACATTCAGCATAAGAAGTAGATACCCGAAGAGAATCGACGTTGAGTAAGCAATGAGGGAAGTGAAGCCCTGAGTAACGAAGTGACCGGTGAGGGGTGCATTTGTCGAAGCCGTCGAAAGAATGAAATTGACGGAGAGGGGAGAGTTCATATCTCCGAAGGCAGCCCCGGATAGCACGGCTGCGATTGATGCAAAGATCCAATTATTGATCAGCAGCGGGTCGGTCATAAGTGTGCTTGCAATCTTCATGGCAAGTGGCAGGACAGCAATTACGGTAAGGGGTGCTGAGCCGCTGAGGAAGCTTATGATCGAGGAGAGAAGAAATACGACCAGAGGTATGGCCCTGATAGAGAGCGGGCGCCCGATCAGTCCCCCGAAAAGCCCCGTATGTATTTCAAGCTTCTTTGCAAGAATTTCCGCCGACATTGAAAGAACGATGTAGAGGAAGAGGGGGATGAGCTGGGAAAATACGCCGTCCGGGTTCACCTTTAACTCGGTGTACTGAACAGCGCGCGTCACGGTTGAGTAGAGGAGCGTGAAGATGATTCCTGAAAAAAGAGCATTTATGAAAACTATCTGCATGTGCTGCAAATTCCCCACTGCTCTCATCCCCGTACTTATCTTCATAAAGAGGAGACCGCTTGTGATGCTCCCGAATACAACTGCAAGGGAGCTTGCAATACCGTAAATTGCAGTTCTGCCCTCAGGTTTTTTAGTAGTATCGAGAGGGAGCCCGATGGAAAGGACCCTGTCCTTCTGCAGGGTGCTGCAGTATACATTGAAGGGCAGCTCCTTCTTTAATACCATTAGTGACAGGACAGTAAAGAGTGCAAAGATGTTGAAGAACTGGTAGGGCAGGCTCTGGAAGAATGCCCTGAGCGGTGAGAACTGGATACCGAGAGATTGAAAGGTTGTTCCTATTGCACCGAGTATCAGGGGTGTGAGCGTGGTGAGTGGGAGGAGCGTTGCTACTGATGAGGATGCCGTATTGATAATGTATGCCTGGCGGAGCGGAGAAAGCCCCTTCTTCTCCGCGAAGGGCCTTGTGAAGATTCCTGTGAGAAGTGAGGCAAGGTGTCGATGGACGAACAGCAGAATGCCTGCCGAGAAAACGATTATTTCAAGCAGGTCTCTCTCAAGCTTTCTTTTTACCAGCTCTTTTACGAAGACGGCGATGAAACCGCTACGGTTCAGGAGCGCAAAGAAAATGAGGCTCTCAGCAATGATTGCAAGGGTCAGGATGCTGGAGCTGTTCAGGAGGGAGCCGGCAACTGTTTCACCTGCCGTTGTGAAAAACCCCAGGAGCGGGTTGAGCCTGGCAAGGAGGATGGAACCCAGGATCAGGCAGCCGATAATCGGCAGGAGAATATCTTTCTGCCATAGAAGCAGGCCGATTCCAACAATAAATGGAAGAAGACCGAGTATTCCAAAGTGTTCCAACGCCTTATCCCTCCTCTTCCTATACCATGCTCTGGAGCAGAGCGGCTGCACTTCTCAACCTTTGAAGAACACGCTTCTTCCCGAGCACCCTCATCGTTTCGAAAAGGCCGGGTGAGACCCTTGTCCCTGTGATGGCCACCCGGACCGTCATGAAGACCTGTCCTGCCTTAAGCTTCAGCCCGGCCGCAATCTCACGCAGTGTTCTTTCAACCTCTTCTTCTCTGAACGGATCGATCGACTCAAGCCGTTCGATGATGAGAGTGAGCAGGCAAACACCATCATCTTTCGACATCTCCTCTGGCATGAGTGAAGCCTTCTCCCGTACTTCAAACATGTCATCAAAGAAAAACCAGATCCGGTCTACCACCTCACTGAGGAGTTTAATTCTCTCCCTGACAAGTGGCAAGATTTCAATGATATAGTCCCTGTACCGCGGGGCGGCATCCTCGGGGATGAGCTTATTTTCAATGATGTATGGGAGAATGAGTTCGTAGAGGTCATTGGTTGATTTCTTTCGAATGTAGAAACCGTTGAACCAATCGAGCTTTTCGTATGAGAAGATCGCCGGGGCTTTATTCACCCTGGAGATGTCAAACTTTTCTATCAGCGTTTCCATGTCGAAGATCTCTGTTCTATCGTCAAGCGACCAGCCCAGGAGAGCAAGAAAGTTGAGCAAGGCCTCCTTCAAGTACCCCTTTTCCCTGAACTGCCTCACCGTGGTGGCCCCATGCCTCTTCGACAGCTTCCCCCCGCCCTGGGCGAGTATTACGGGCACATGAGCGAAGCAAGGGGAGTCCCAGCCGAATGCCCGGTAAAGGAGAAGGTGACCTGGAGTGCTCGAGATCCATTCATCGCCCCTGATGACGTGTGATATCTTCATTAGATGATCATCGACGACATTAGCAAGGTGGTAGGTGGGGAAGCCGTCGGATTTTAGAAGAACAAGATCTTCGAGTTCTTCGTTGCTTTTTGATATCTCCCCCCTTATGAGATCTTTGAATGTCGTTTTCCCCTCCAGGGGTACCTTGAGCCTGATAACAGAGGGCTGGTCCTTCAGCAAATAGATGGCCATTTCTTTCTTTGTCAGGTTTCTGCAGCGTCTGTCATAGCCAGTAAACAGGCCCAGTTCTTTCTGCTTAACCCTCAGGGAAGCCAAACGCTCGGGAGTGCAGAAGCACCGATAGGCCTTGCCCCTTCGTACCAGTTCGCTGGCGTGAGACTGGTAGACCTGTGTCCTTTCTGACTGGAGATAGGGCCCATAAGGACCGCCGGTATCCGGGCCTTCGTCCCAGCTAATTCCAATCCACCTGAGGGAGGCCAAAATATCCTCAAGGGCTCCATCTACGAGCCTTGTCCTGTCGGTATCCTCGATTCGGAGAATGAAGCTGCCGCCGCTTTTGCGGGCAAAGAGGAATGCGAACAGAGCTGTTCTCAGACCCCCGATGTGGAGAAATCCCGTGGGACTTGGTGCAAACCTTGTTCTTACCTGTTCCATTAACAGCTCCGGCCTCTTCAGGCTGTGAAAGACCGGGTAGAATATAATGCATTTTACTTCACTGATACAATGATTAGTCGGCTAATAAAAATCTTGCAAAAAGAGGGTGGGTAAAATACATTAGAGTGAGGAATGACGGGGACCCATCAATGGAAAGGTTCATCGTTAAAGGGGGAAACCGCCTGGAGGGTTGCATAACGCCGAGTGGAAACAAGAATGCGGTCCTGCCGATACTCGCCGCAACGCTGCTCACCGATGAGGAAGTTGTTCTGGAGAATGTGCCCCGTATCAAAGATGTTGAGGTGATGGTTCAGCTTCTCGGGTCTGTCGGATCGGAAGTGGAATGGCTCAGCGATGACACCCTGCGGGTTAAAACCTCTCTCCCTTCTTCTCGAAACGTATCTCTGATGAAGGAACTGGCCTGTGAGATCAGAGCCTCCATTCTCTTTGCAGGACCATTGATAGCGCGTGGAAGGGATGTAACCTTCCCTCCACCCGGAGGCGATATAATCGGGAGGAGGAGGCTCGATACGCATTTCTTTGCACTCGAGTCTCTCGGTGCAAAGGTGTCCACGGAGAAGAAGGGGTTTTCAGTAAAGGCGGGCAAGCTGCACGGTTCTGCCATTTTTCTGGATGAGCCGAGCGTCACCGCAACCGAGAATGCCGTTATGGCGAGCGTTTTTGCGCCCGGGACCACGGTTATCATGAATGCCGCCTCCGAGCCGCACGTGCAGGAGCTCATCCGCTTCCTGAACTCACTCGGGGCCCATATCGGCGGCATCGGGAGCAACGTACTCACGATTGAATCAGCAGATTCGCTTGGCGGAGGCAGGTGGAGAATTGTCGGGGACCATATCGAGGTTGGAAGCTTCATATCGCTTGCGGCTGTTAC
>CAZPCG010000068.1:1829-8312 GCA_964584875.1 uncultured Spirochaetota bacterium | reverse complement strand
GTACGAGAACATGAACCAAACTTATACAACGCTATATTCAGTGATCTCATGAAACAAATGGCAGATTCTCTCCAGCACCGCGAGGAAGAGCAGAGACGGATGGAGGAAACACTCAGACGAACAAAGGAACACTTCCGCATACTCACCGAAAATGCCCTTGATCTAATAACGGTTCTGAGAACCGATGGAACGATAACCTACCAGAGCCCCTCGGTGAAGCAGGTGCTTGGATATGAGCCCGAGGGGGTGGTGGGCAGGAAGATAACAGATTTCATTCACCCGGACGATTCCACCCGCTCTCATATCCAGGAAATAAAAAAGGCCGGTGAGAGGGCCGCCTCCCTCACCAGGCAGCTCCTTGCCTTCAGCCGGAGGCAGGTCCTCAAGCCCGAGGTGCTCGACCTCAACCTCTTGATAAACGGCATCGAGAAGATGCTGGGGCGCATCATCGGCGAGGATATAAACATTGCGATATCGCTTGATCCTGAACTCGGGCATATAAAGGCGGACCCCGCGCAAATAGAACAGGTCGTCTTGAACCTCGCGGTGAACGCAAGGGACGCGATGACTTCTGGCGGGAAACTTACGATAGAGACAAAGAATGTCTACCTTGACGCGCAATACACAAACCGGCATGTTCCGGTGCAACCGGGTCCCTACGTCATGCTTGCCGTCAGCGATACAGGTATTGGAATGGACCGGGAGACGCAGTCACATATCTTCGAGCCCTTCTTCACCACAAAGGAAAAGGGGAGGGGAACAGGGTGCGGAACTTTGCCTTGCAGACCCTCGAACATTACGGGTACACGGTGCTCGAGGTGAAATATCCATGTGAAGCGATGTCCGTATGCGAGGGGCATAAGGGTATTGTCCACCTGGTTGTAACCGACGTGGTCATGCCCGGAATGAGCGGACGCGAGCTTGCTAAAGAGATTACTCGCAGGTACCCGTATGTAAAGGTTCTGTATATCTCGGGATACACCGACAATACCATTGTCAAGCACGGGATCCTTGAACCAGGAATAAACTTCCTCCAGAAGCCTTTTACCCCCTCAATCCTGGCGCAGAAGGTGCGAGAAGTGCTCGATAAACCTTAGAGGAGAGATCTGTATGACGAAGAAGCCCCGAGTCCTCATAGCCGATGATATCGCTGCAAACAGGAAGCTCCTTGCAAACTTTCTTGCAACCTTGGGATATAAAACGATAGAAGCCGAAAATGGCCAACAGGCGTTAAATCTAATTCTTGAGAAAAAACCGGACCTCATTATTCTGGATGTCATGATGCCTGAAATGACCGGTATTGAGGTATGCTGGGTAGTCAAATCGAACCCCGAAACGAAGATGATTCCGGTGCTGATCATCACCGCCCTTTCGGACGAGGACCACCACCTCAAGGCCCTCGATGCCGGGGCCGACGACTTCCTGGCGAAGCCCTACAACATGCACTTCCTGCGGGCCCGGCTGAAATCCCTCCTGGCGTTGAAGATCATGCATGACGTAAACCTCGAATACCAGAGAGCGCTGAAAAAAAGCAATGTGGAGCTGCTCCAGAAGCTCATCTCCACGCAGGATGTCACCATCGTGGCCCTGGCGAAGCTTGCGGAGTTCCGCGACCCTGAAACGGGAGAGCACCTCGAGCGTATGAGGGAATACGTTAAAAGCCTTACCTTCGAGCTGCAGAAACTGCCGAAGTATACTGGCTACATCGACGACGGATACATAGAAAACATCTACAAATCAACGCCTCTCCACGACATTGGAAAGGTGGGAATTCCCGACAGCATACTCCTCAAGCCAGGCAAACTGACGGATGGGGAGTTTAAGGTGATGAAAAGGCACACCCTGATCGGGGGTGATGCACTTGCCGCAGCAGTGGAGCTTGCAGGCATGGAGAGGTCATTCCTCGACATGGGGAAGGACATCGCATATTACCACCATGAACGGTGGAATGGAAGAGGATACCCGGAAGGATTGAAGGAGGAGGCAATTCCTCTTTCGGCCCGCATCACCGCCCTGGCTGACGTGTACGACGCTCTCACAACAAAACGGGTGTACAAACCGGCTTTCTCCCACCATAAGGCCTTTGCAATCATATGCGATGAGAGCGACGGCTTCTTCGACCCGGATGTGCTTGGGGCTTTCAAGAAGCTTGAGTCAAGGTTCCTGGAGATTAAAAAGACGCATCAGGATAGAAACAGCGCAACATCAAAAAACGCCCCCTCACCCTGACCCTCTCCCCCTGTAATGGGTGAGAGGGTTCCATAGGCAGAGAGCCTCTACCTACCCTCTTGTTTCAACAACTCCATCAACCTCCCGAAAACCTGCTCGATATCATCAGGCTTTATCCCACCACCCTGGGCAAGATGCGGTCTGCCTCCACCGCTGCCCCTGAACTCCCTGAGGAGACCCTGTAAAACCTTCCCCGCATTGAACCCGCTTCTCACAGCCTCTTCACCAGCAGCAAGCACCACGCTCACTCTCCCATCCTGAACAGAGGTTATAAGTACAATGCCGTTCTTTACCCTTTCCCTTGCCCTGTCAGAGATCTCCCTCATCTCATCCTGCGAAACCCCGCTCAGCTTTATAAGCGCGGCGCTGTATCTCCCGGCCGCAAGAAAATCCTTCTCCCGGTCAAAAACCTTACCGGCTTCCCTTCTTCTCTCATCCCTGAGGCTCCGCTTCAGATCCCTAAGTTCTTTCTTTAAATCTGCCACCTTCTGCACAACATTTTCGATTTCAGCGTTGAGAAGGGAGGAAACCTCCTTCAGCACCTTCTCATATCGCTTCAGGAGGGAGAGGGAATCGACGTAGGTTACCGCCTCTATGCGCCTCACGCCCGATGAGATGCTCCCTTCCTTAACGATCTTAAACAAGCCGATGTCACCAGTTCTCTCCACATGGGTTCCGCCGCAAAGCTCCACGCTAAAATCCCCGATTCTCACAACCCTCACCCGCTCCCCGTACTTTTCCCCGAAGAGCGCCACCGCACCCATTGCCACCGCTTCCTGGAAGGGAACATCCTCCAGGACCTCCAGCGGTATGTTTTGGAGCACCGCCATGTTGACGATACGCTCCATCTCACCGAGCTGTTCATCGGAAAGCTGTTCGTAGTGATTGAAGTCGAACCTCAGCCGTTCGGGGGCAACGAGGGAGCCAGCCTGCAGGGCGTGAGCGCCTACAACCTTTCTCAGGGCGTGGTGAAGGAGGTGCGTTGCCGTGTGGTTTGCCATGATCCGCCTGCGCCTTGCAGCATCCACATTTCCCCTGTAGGGTATATCTTCGACCTCCCCCTCCTCAACCTGCCCGATATGTATGATGGCGTCACCCGACCTCTTCACGTCCTCGACCTTTATTCGTATGCCATCACCTGAAATGTACCCTGTATCCCCAACCTGCCCCCCTGCTTCTCCATAGAAGGGGGTCCTGTCGAACACGATCTGGATTAAATCACCGCTCTTACTGTACCTTATAAGCCTCATCTTCTCCTGCACCAGCCCGCCATACCCGGTGAAAAGTGTTTTCTCCTCCTCACGGACCCTGTTCCAGCAAGCCTCTTTGCCCGTGTCGTACCCGTAGCGGAATTTCGCACCCTTCTTCGCCCTCTCCCTCTGCCCCTCCATCTCACGGTCAAAGGCAGCCTCATCGACCCTGTAGCCCCGCTCCCCTGCCATGAGCTCGGTCAAATCGAACGGGAAGCCGTAGGTATCGTGCAGCACAAAAGCCTCTTTTCCTGGGAACACAATGTCTCCTGTCTTCGCAAGCTTTGAGGCCGTTTTTTCAAACTCCTCAAGCCCCCTGTCCAGGGTCCTCCTGAAAAGCTCCTCCTCCGAGAATATCACCCGCTCGATAATGGACTGCCGCTCTGAGATTTCGGCATAGGGCTCCTTCATGATCTTAACAATGCTGCCGGCGAGCAGGTGCAGGAAAGGCTCGTTTACTCCGAGCAGCTTGCCGTGCCTCACGGCCCGCCTCAGGATCCGCCTGAGCACGTATCCCCTCCCCTCGTTTGATGGAATAGCCCCATCGGCAACGGCAAAGACGAGCCCCCTGATGTGATCGGCGATCACCCTGAAGGAAACAGCGTTCTCATCACTGCAGGGAACACCGGCTATCTCTTCCATCTTTGAGATGAGAGGCGAAAAGAGATCGGTCTCGTAGTTCGACATGACACCCTGGAGCACGGCAAGGGTGCGCTCAAGTCCCATGCCGGTATCGATATGGCGCTCCGGAAGCGGGTTGAGGCTGCCATCTACCCCCCTGTTGAACTCCATGAAGACGAGGTTCCAGAGCTCGATGATCTCCCCCGACTCCTCACCCTCCCTGAGGGTTTTCCCCACTCGTGGACGGTAATCGTAGTATACTTCGGAACAGGGGCCGCAGGGGCCTGCCTCCCCCATGCTCCAGAAGTTCTCCTCATCCCCTGCTTCAATGTTCCCGAGCCTGACAATGCGTGCGGGAGGAATCCCGATCAGGTTTTTCCAGATGCCGTAAGCCTCCTCGTCATCCCTGTACACGCTCACCCACAGATGCTCAGGCAAAAGGCCAAGGTGCACAGTTACGAACTCCCAGGCCCACTCAATCGCCTCTCTCTTGTAGTAGTCCCCGAAAGACCAGTTTCCCAGCATCTCAAAAAATGTGTGGTGCTTTCCATCCCTGCCGACATCCTCGAGGTCATTGTGCTTCCCGCTTGCCCTCATGCACTTCTGCACGGAAGCCGCCCGTTTGAACCCGGGTTCCTCAAGACCGAGGAAGATGTTCTTGAACTGGTTCATCCCCGAATTGGTGAAAAGGAGCGTGGGGTCATCGTGAGGGATAACCTTTGCGCTCGGAACAACCCTGTGGTCCAGAGCCCTGAAAAAATCCAGAAACCGTTTGCGCAGCTCTCTAGCTGTTATCACTGAAGTACTCCTTCATCAGCCCCTCAATGACGTCGAAATTGAAACCGCGGCTCTTCAGAAAGCGCAGCAGTCTCCCCCTTGCCACCTCTACAGGGTAGCTCCTCAGCGTTTCCATCCTCCTTGCCGCAAGCCCCCGTGCAAGCTCCGTCTCCCTGTCACGGTCGATCAGCTCCCCAATCGCCGCATCGATTATCTCATCACTGATCATCTTCTTCCTGAGCTCATGCTTTACACGCATGCTGCCCATGGGTCTGGAGCTCACGGTGCTTTCTATCCACTTCCTCGCAAAGTGGCGGTCATTCAGGAGGTTCTGTTCCCTGAAAAACTCTACCACCTCCTTGACCACATCCCTTTGGAAATCCTTCTCCAGCAACCTCCGTTTTAGCTCATACTCGGACCGGTCACGGTATGAGAGGAGCAGGTAGCCATAATCACGAGCCCTCGCAAACTCATCCTTGCGCAAAAGAGTGTCGATATCCCTCTCATCGATCTCGTCACCGATATGAATGCCCGAGCGAAGGAAGGTATTGGAATCAAGAGAAAACGAGTATTTCCCCTCTACATAGATGGAAACCCTGTTTGTCCTCCTCTTCTGCTGCTTGATGTCTGAAACCTTCAAAGGTTTCTCCCGGGAGCGTTATTTACAGGTTAAAATAACCATATTTAAGAGAAAGGTGCAACTTTTAACTTCCCCATTTGGAGCTCCTCGAGGCTATCAGCATAAAAGCTTTTCCTTGACCAGTTTTATCAATTATAATATCTTACACTGATTCAATGGATGAACGATGAAGACCTATAATTTAAAAACCGAAGAAATCGAAAAAAAATGGTATATCATTGATGCAAATAACAGGGTCCTGGGCAGGGTTGCAAGCAGGGCTGCATCTATACTGAAGGGAAAGCACAAGGCAACCTACACCCCTCACCTTGACATGGGTGACAACGTTATAATCGTAAATGCCGACAAGGTGCGTCTCACGGGGTCGAAGGCGACGAAGAAGGTGTACTACCGGCATACCGGGTACCCCGGTGGATTGAAACAGACTCCCTATCTCGAGATGATGAAAAAGGACCCGACCTTTGCCCTGAGAAGCGCCATAATGGGCATGCTTCCCAGAAACAGGCTGGGGAGGAAGCAGCTTTTACATGTAAAGATTTATGCAGGGGAAAACCATCCCCATCAGGCCCAGACGCCTGAGAAAATTGAATTTTGATTACAGGGAGGCAGTTTGTGCCTGACAATCAAGCTTTGACAACTGGACGGAGAAAGACATCCGTAGCCCGGGTAAAGGTGAAGGGTGGGAGCGGAAAGATCACCATAAATGGAAGAAATCCCGAGGAATATTTTCCCACGAGAAGTCACGTGATTATCATCCAGAAGCCCCTCGAAGTAACCGACAATCTGGGCAAACTGGACGTTTCGGTGAATGTACGGGGCGGTGGGTTTTCGGGACAGGCTGGAGCCATCACCCACGGGATAGCCCGCGCCATACTGCAGCTTGACCCCGACTCCAAAACGGCGCTTTCGAAAAACGGTTTTCTGACCAGGGATTCCAGGATGGTCGAGAGGAAAAAGGCTGGAAGG
>CAZPCG010000068.1:0-1819 GCA_964584875.1 uncultured Spirochaetota bacterium | reverse complement strand
CAGGAAGGCCCGGAGCGCGAAAGCGGTTCCAGTTCTCAAAGAGATAAACCCATTTTCCGTATGACCTCCAAATTTCTACTGATTGGTCTCCCCCGGTATAATTTCAAGCTCAAGGAGCTTTCCTCTTCTCAAGAGGGTAACTCCTGCCGGGGAGGCGGGCTGCCACCTGGTGAGGAGCTGGTGGAGCTCATCGATCGAGCTTATCCTCTGGCCGTTCAGCGCAAGCAGGATGTCACCCTCTCGAATACCAGCTTTGTGGGCAGGGCCGTCTTTCTCAACTGAGACGACCTGAACGACCGTGGGTGCCTCCAGTTCGAGCTGGTCCTGCTGAAACCGGGCTACAGGTCTTGTCTGCGCTGCGATGCCGAGGTATGCCCGTCTTACCCTGCCATGGGTGACAAGCTCGCCGACAACCCACTTTGCCGTATTGATCGGAATGGCAAAGCTTATGCCGTGGGCCATGAAGATCATCGCCGTGTTGATTCCAATAACCCGGCTCCTGGAGTCCACAAGAGGTCCACCTGAGTTCCCAGGATTAAGCGCAGCATCTGTCTGTATAACATTCTCGATCAACCTCCCATCCTGGCTCCGTAAAGAGCGACCAAGGGCCGATATGACACCTGTAGAAACAGTTCCCTGGAAACCGAGGGGGTTGCCTATGGCAATCACAAGCTGACCTACCCGCAGCTGGTCCGAATCCCCAAGCTCTGCAATCGGCAGGCCGTTTGCCATTGCTCGCACTACGGCAAGGTCCGTTGCGGGGTCTGTGCCCAAAACCTGTGCCGGTATGGTGCGCCCATCCGTCAGCTTCACCTCAACCCTGGAAACATTCCTGGAAACATTCTCGACCACGTGGTTGTTGGTGAGGATAAAGCCATCAGGAGCAATGATGACACCTGAACCTGCTCCCTCCATGTCCCCCTGAAGGGGTTTACCTTTACGCATCACGCTGATTGCCACAACCGCCGGTTCCACCCTGTCAACCACGCTCGTTACAGCATGGGAGTAGGCATCGAGCAGCTCAACCTCGCTCTTTTCAGCGGTTTCTTCGCGCTTTTGCCCGTCCTGCTTCGGGCCCGAGAACTTGCGAATCTGCGAAAGCAGCTCAAGCAGCCGCCTCGTCCCATCAATATGCTGATCTTCCATATTCGTAACCCCTGAGTTTCAGATGCGCCCTACCTTGGCCCGGCGCGGAAGTACCAAATACCTGGACACAGAGCGAAACCGCATTCCCGGTTTCAGAAACTTTTCACCTGTCCCCGGCACTTGAGCTCTAGCCTCCGCTCTGGAAATATGCGATGAGATCTGCATAGTTTCCGAAAACCTTATGGGCTCCCCTTTCTTTGAGCAGGTTGCGATGGTCCTCCTTCTCCCTCACCCGGGTACTGTCATTAACGAAACCTATCGGTGTAACCCCAGCCCTCTTTGAAGCAAGCATGTCATCCGGCATGTCGCCGATGTAGTAAACCCTCTCGGCCTTCCCATAACCGCTCTTCTCCAGGCAGAGGTTCAGGCTGAAGGGGTGCGGCTTCCTCAGGGATTTGCCCGAACTGCGCTCGGCACTCACCACATCATCCTCACTCACCACAGCCGAAAACATACCCCGGATGCCAAAACGCTTCAGCGCGTGCTCTGCTTCCACCCCGGGCCTGCCCGTGGCTATGGACAGGGTGCAGAGGGAAAGCAGGTGTTCGAGCTGTGCGGTGCTGGGGATCATCTCCTCCCTGTCTATGTACCCCTCACCCGGATGGAAGAGAGGCTTAAAGCCGTATATCTCAGAGAAAAGCTCCTTTCCAAGGTAGAGCTCCTGGAATATTCT
>CAZPCG010000067.1:0-8321 GCA_964584875.1 uncultured Spirochaetota bacterium | reverse complement strand
CTTGCGGGATTTTACCGAAAAGGTTAAACACAAACCCTCCCAGCGTATCGCTACCGTTGAGGGGCAGGTTCAGGTGAAGCTCTTCGTTTACATCTTCAATGGGTGTTCGCGAATCGCAGATATAGGTATTTTCGGATACCTTCTTGATCTCTTCCTCTTCCTGATCATACTCATCCTGTATTTCACCGACGATCTCCTCCAGTATATCCTCAAGGCAGACAATGCCGGCCATTCCGCCATACTCATCAACAACCACAGCAATATGCTCCTTCCTCTGCTGAAGCTCCTTGAGGAGGTCATCGATCATCTTTCCCTCGGGCACAAATCGAATCGGCCTGAGTATCTTTTTTATATCGAAGGCGCTCTCCTCCCTCGCAAGGTAGGGAAGGATATCCTTTACATGGAGGAAGCCGATCACATTGTCAATCGAGCCTTCGTAAACCGGTACGCGAGAATGCCGGCTTTTAACCATAGTTTTCACGATGGCATCAAAGGGCTCATCCACGGCAACAGCAACAACATCCGTTCGGGGCACCATGATCGTCTTCACTTGAGTCTCACCAAGCTCGAATACCCCACGTATCATCTCGCGCTCTTCCTGCTCAAGCTCGTGCGGCTCCTCGCCGATCATCTCCTCGATGCTGCTATTTTTTCTTCTCTTAAAGAATTTAATCCTCATAAATCCCCTGCTACCTTTTCTCATTATAACATACGCCTATGTAAAGATAATATTTTTCTGGAAAACTCCACCATCTCCCTCTCTTTCATGGGTGTTTCATGGGTATAGCCCAGTAGGTGGAGCAGCCCGTGTATGTACAGGAAGAGGAATTCTTCCTCAAGAGTCGTCCCGTACTCAGTGGCCTGTTTTGCAGCAGTCTCGGCAGATATGACAATATCACCAAGCAGGGCGCCCGATAGGTCTGAAAACTCCCCCTCCCGCATGGGAAATGAAAGAACATCGGTGGGACCGCTGCGTCCTGTATACCGTTCATTGAGTTGTGTGATGTACTCATCATCGCAAACGACTACGGAAATGTCCCCTGGCTTTTTCCCGGTGAGCTGAAACGCCATCGCCGTTGCGCCGGAGAGTATTTGCCTGGAAACAGGCAGCCTTCTTTTCTCCTCCTTTATCAGTACTTCGACTCCCACCTTGCCCCCGAAAGCCACGCTACTTGCCCCCATCCTGTCCAGATTTCTCCTCCTGTACGGATTTCTCAATTTCCTTATCCTCGGGATATTCAATCCTGCTGTGGAACACACCCATCAGATATCGCCGGAAAGCTATAGATATCTTCATCAGACCCCGCAGGGTCAGAGGGCTTTCGTTAAGCTGCCCCTCCCTGAATTTGCCCTCGATAATTTCATTGACGAACTCCTCAACCCTTCTGGCTGACGGGTTTTTAAGCACCCGTGAAGCTGCCTCAACGGCATCTGCAAGCATCACTATCGCTGCTTCCCTGTTCTGGGGCTTGGGGCCCGGATAGTGGTAATCCTTCCTGTCGATTTCATCCTCATTCTGACGGTTCCTCATCGCCTGATGGTAGAAATACTTCATGAGCGTTGTGCCGTGATGCTGGGCAATGATGTCCACCACCTCTTTTGGGAGCTTCATTTTCCTTGCCATCTCCACACCGATCTTGATGTGTGCCTTCAGGATAGAGTTGGACAGTGAGGGCTTGATGAAGTTGTGCTTGCTCACTCCCCGTATATTCTCTATGTAGTATTCAGCATTGGGGATCTTCCCCATATCGTGGTAGAGTGAAGCGACCCTCACGAGCAGTGCGTTCGCCTTAACAGCGCGTGCCGCATTCTCCGCCATATTTGCGATATTGATGCTGTGGTAATAAGTCCCCGGTGCCTCCATCTGCATCTTTTTCATGATCGGCGTGTTCAGATCGGAGAGCTCCAGCAGCCTGAAGTTTGTCGGTACATTCAAGAGAATTTCGAAAAAAGGGATGACCCCGAAGGTAAAGACCACTGAAACAATTCCATTCCCCACTCCCCACACGAGGAGGATGAGCAGGTGCTTCAATGTCAGTTCCATTAAAAGTCCGCTTGCGATCAAAAGGAGCTCGTTTGTGATGATGATAAAAACGCTCGATCGTAAAAGATCACTGCGTTTCTCTGCATCCTTAACCGCATAGAGGCCAACGAGCCCCGAACCCAGGGCGAAGAAGAAGGTATGAGGGTCCTTGCCAGATATCAGCAACAGAAGGATTGGCAGTGTTATTGCCATGGAGAGGGAGAATCGTCTCTTGTAGAGCACCTCCGAGGTCATCGTAATCCCGGCTATGGGAACGAGGACGCCAAAAATTATGTGCTCTGGACGATTTTTCATAAGTGTGATCAGGTAGGCATAGGTAACTGAGAAAAGGGTGAGTGAGGCAAATACAAGGTACTTCTGGATCTCTTCCCTCGTGCCTTCCTCCATGAAAACGATCATTGATATGTAGAGAAGCAGTACGAGGAGAATCCCGATGCCAGCAATTGCCCTCAGGTTGAAATGGCTCGCGTATATGCTTATTGCCCGCAATTTCGGGTAGTTTTCCTCGTTGATCTCTTCCCCCCTGCGTATGACGATGGCCCCTTTCTTGATCGTGTTGAGAACAGGTTCAACCTTACCTATCTCTTCGTCCATAAGCCGCCTGCTCTCATCCCTGTTGAAGAAGAGATTAGGCTTTATGAAATGAAGAAGGACGGCCTTCAAAACAATTATATCGGTTTTACCCAGATCACCATAACGTTCCCGTAAAAAGAGCTCGATGGCTCCGCCGACCTCCTCAGAGGCAACGATACTGTCGACCTCGACCTTTTCCTGGGTTATTTCGGCTGCCCCGATCTTTTTCAAAAGAATGCCGTTCCTCTCATACTTATTCAGCTCGTCCCTCCCTGTATTACTGATTCCCCTGCTGCCGAGGTAGCGAATTGAAGCCTCAAGCTTCTCCCTGTACTGCTTCTTCTCATGGTTGAGCAAGAAGTACCCCAACGTCTGCTTATCGAGCTTTTTCCCTGCCGCCTGGTACAGTTGATCGATCGCATCATTCCCGATTTCCTTATCCTCGAAGGGGGAGAAGAAGTTTTTTACATTACGGATGACTTCATCCGTCATCCACAGCCGGAGATCAAAGATTGGGGGTACCCTCCCCATGACCTCCTGCATTCGTTTTTCAGTCTCCTTTGTGTTTACATAGGTAATGTCCCTCGAGCTTACGATGTCTTCCTGGGAGACATCACCGATCTGGTAGCGGAACCTGACACCGAAGTAGGGTTTTGCAATCAACAGAAGGAGGGCACAGAATAGAAACACATTGACGGCATAAAAAAAAATTCTAGAGAAGGTTTGGTGGGAGTCAAACAGCTGTGAGGCCCACTTTCCAATGGCAAGGCTTGCCTGAGGACTTTTCACAAGGTTTCTGTGCAACATTAAGCACCTTCACTTTTATGTTTCTCGAACGCTCTGATGATCAGTTCGACGAGTGGATGCCGTACCACATCCTCGGGTCCCAGGTGGATGAAGGAAATACCCGAGATCTTCTTCAGCACCCTTGACGCTATCATGAGGCCTGAATCTCTGTTCTTCGGCAGATCGCTCTGAGTCACATCACCGGTAACGATCGTTTTCGTGTTAAACCCGATTCTGGTTAGGAACATGAGCATCTGCCCTCTCGTCGTGTTCTGCGCTTCATCGAGAATGATGAAGGAGTCATGCAGTGTCCTCCCACGCATGTAGGCAAGAGGTGCAACCTCGATTGCCCCTCGCTCAGCGTACTTCTGGAAGGTCGAATAAGGGATCATGTCATAAATGGCGTCATACAGGGGCCTCAAATAGGGGTTTACCTTCTGCTCAAGATTCCCCGGGAGGTAGCCAAGGCTTTCACCGGCCTCGACAACGGGACGGGTAAGGATGATTCTGGAAATATTCTCTGCGATGAGATAGTTGAGGGCGAAGGCCATAGCAAGGTAGGTCTTTCCCGTTCCCGCAGGACCGATCACAAACACTATGTCACTCTTCTTGATTGCGTCAAAGTAGCGTGCCTGTCCGCTGGATTTCGGTGTGATTACCTTGCCGTGAGACCCTATTGGTATCTGCTTCTTCTGGAAGTCTCCAACATCGAACTCCAGATCACTTCTCACTCTATTTATTATGTATGCGACATCCCTCTCGACGATATGGTTTTTCTCCCGGTAGAGGGAGATTACGTTTTCAATGATCTTCTTTCCTTCCTGGATGCTCCTCCTGCTCCCGCGAAGGGTCAACTGCGAGTCCCTCCCGGCTATATAAAGCCCCGTCTCCTTTTCAATGCTGTGGATGATCCTGTCACTGTTCGCATATAGGATCTCCTGCACCGACACATCCGGGAGCTTTACCTTCTCTTCTAGAACTTGCAGAGGCTCAGGATCTTTCATAGTTTACGAATACAAAAGACCTCCAGATTCAGGCCTGTACCCGAAATGGACCTCCTCTAAAAAACTTTTCTTTGTATAGTTTCATCCAGACAGAAAATAATATACTATAAATCAGAAAAAAAAGTAACACAATTGCAAGGCTGATTTTTACCCGCTTTTGCCGCTCTCAGGACGAAGCATGAGTCCCAGCTCGGCAAGCTGTCCCTCTGAAACTACATCAGGCGCTCCTGAAAAGAGGTCAGTTCCGCTTGTCGTTTTCGGGAATGGAATGACATCCCTGATCGAATCCCTTCCCTGCAGCATCATAACAATCCTGTCAAGACCCAGGGCGATACCACCGTGAGGAGGTGCTCCGCATTCAAGCGCCTCGAGGAGAAATCCGAACTTTCTATCCATCTCCTGGCTCTCCAGGCCAAGCACGGAAAAAACAGTCCTCTGCACATCGGGCTTATGGATTCTAATGCTCCCTCCGCCGAGCTCAACACCGTTGAGCACTATATCGTAGCTTCTGGATTTCACAGCGTATGGGTTTTGCTCCATTCTATCGACGAGGGCCTCGATTGTTTCACCGGGCTCGGGTCTGGGTGAGGTAAAGGGATGGTGAACAGAGACGATTTTTCCCTCCTCCTCGCTCCACTCAAAGAGGGGAAAATCGGCAATCCAGCAGAACTCAAGGTCATCCCTCCTCACAAGCTGGAGCAGGTATCCCATCTCCGCCCGCACCCTTCCGAGGAATGAAAGGGCTTTTTTCTTTTCACCGAGGGTTGCAAGAATAACCCTGCCTTTGGTAGCCGGGTCCTCAGCTGGGAAAAGCCTGCATATACCCTCCGAAACGTCATTTTTGAAAAGTTTTGAAAGGGGGCCCGAGGCTGTCCCATCCACAAGCCGCAGCCATGCAAAGAGGCTTGAGCTTTCCCCCTTTGCCTGTTCGGAATATTTGTCAAGTATCGTACGGGTAATTTTATCAGAATGGGGTAGAACAAGACCGTAGAGCTTTTGACCCTCTTCAAACATCTGCCTGAGAAATCCCCCCGGTTTACTATGTTGCAGTGCATCCAGGTCCTGGATCTTCAGATCAAACCTCAGGTCTGGCCTGTCGGTCCCGAACTGCTCCATCGCCTCTTCGTAGCTCAATCTCCTGATTGGGGTTTCAAGGCTCCTGGCGTAACACTGCTCCAAAACTGCCTTGAACATGCCGTCCACCGTGCGGTATACATACCCTTCGTCGATAAAAGAAGCCTCGATATCGATCTGGGTGAACTCCGGCTGTCGGTCTGCACGCAGGTCCTCGTCCCTGAAGCATTTTACGATCTGGTAGTAGCGCTCAAAACCGGAGACCATGAGGAGCTGCTTGAAAATCTGCGGAGACTGGGGAAGTGCGTAAAACCGGCCCCTATTCAATCTGGAGGGGACGAGGAAATCCCTTGCCCCCTCGGGGGTTGACTTTGTGAGGATAGGTGTCTCTATGTTGAGAAAGCCGCAGCCGCTCAGGTAATTGTGAACGGTGAGGGTGATGGCATGACGCTTCACGATGTTGTGCTGCATCTCAGAGCGACGCAGATCGATGTAGCGGTAGCGGAGCCTCAGCTCCTCCGATATCTCCTGCTTCACAACACCGATAGGAGGGGTTTTTGACTCGTTGAGTACCGATACATCATCCACCCAGACCTCAAGGTCTCCCGTGGGGATATTCGGGTTTGGCTGCTGGCGCTTTTTTATTTCACCTGAGGCCCGCAGCACATACTCGGGTTTTAGCTCTGATGCAACCCGCATGCACTCTCCGCTGAACCCCTCGTTGAACACCAGCTGTACAATCCCGGACCTGTCCCGCAGGTCGACAAAGACGACACTGCCGTGCTCGCGCTTCACCTGCACCCATCCGTAGAGCTCGATTCTCTCTCCAATCTTCTTTTGAAGCACGTCGGTGCAGAAGTACTGTTTCAGCGCCTCTCCTCCTCATGCCCATGATGAAAGCATTTTAAAGATTACCGGTGATAGGGTAAAAGTCAAGACCTTCGTTTTTCATTTACCCTTGTGCAATAATTCTTCAAGGTATTATAATAATATTAACATCTGAGTTGAAAGTTGACGAACAGGCTTACGGAGAGGGAAAAATCATTTCCATAACCCTGGGTCATTGCACCACAAAGAAGGAATACAATGGAGGCAACTGCCAGGTTTCCAAGAAGAGGAGACAGCATTGAAAAAAAGAATACTTGTTGTAGATGACGAGCAGATGATCATCGATACCATCACCATCATTCTCGAAGAAATGGGGTATGAGGTACACGGCCTCACAGACCCCGTCAAAGCGGTGGATGAAGCAGTCAAGGGCGGTTACGATCTCATACTGCTTGACCTGCGAATGCCGGAGATGAACGGAGCGGAGGTGGCTGCTTCTATCCTCAAGGAAAGGCCAGACGCAGTGATTCTGATACAGACCGGATACCCGACCGATCCGCTTGCCCAGAAAGCGCTCGAAGCAGGAGCGCAGGCTCTCCTGAAAAAGCCCTTTGAAATTGGAAAAGTCCTCGATTTTCTCAGGGACTGAGGATATCCGCAATGGGTGATGAGAGAGATTACTACACTGAAGACCTTGAGAAGAGCGCCGGCGACCTCCTTCAGGATATCGATGAAATCGAGGAAATCGTTGAGAAAACACCGGATACCGTGGATGAAACGCTTGCCAGGGAGGCGCATCTGCGGGAGATCGCCGCCCTCGACCAGGAGATCATGCCCGACATTGACGGCGCTGTTGAGCTCAGGATTGCAGAGGATGAGCTTTCGGTAATAGCGGATTTCTTCCCACCCTCAGGTGATGGGAAGGATATAGACCCCGTTGAGGTTGAGGACAGGCTCAATTCCCTCGATGTGACCTCCGGTATCGATATGAGCGCCATCCTGGATGCGGTGAATCGGTGCAACAGCAGCCGGGAGCAGATCAGCGACGTGATCGTAACAAGGGGAAAACCCCCCGTGAATGAGATACCGGAGCACATTGTCATCGAAGAAAAGTTCAAGATAGAGCCGGTAAAGGTGGAAGAGACCACCAAGCCAATTGATTACAGGGAAATAACCTCGTATACCCTCATTCAGGAGGGGGAAACAATCGGGCGCATCCTTCCACGTAGGGAGGGGGAGTTCGGAAGAACCGTTAAGGGCGAGTTCATCCCCTTCGGGAAGGAGGAGGTTGAGAGCGTAAAACCGCTCAGAAATACAAGAATCGAGGGTGATCGGGTCGTTGCCACCTGCGACGGCAGGCTCATGATGAGTGAAAATGCTGTATGGGTGAATGAGGTGTTTGAGCTCCATGGAGACGTGGATTATAAGACAGGAAATATCACCTTTCCGGGAGACATCGTCATCCACGGCCAGGTGAAGGACGGGTTCAAGGTGGAGGCAGGAGGCTCGATTCTTTGCAGCGGCACTCTCGATGCATCCGAGGTAAACTGTAAGAATGATCTGAGCATCAGAAAGGGGATAGTGGGAAGGAAAAAGGGCATTGTGAGGGTTGGCGGCAGGGTAACAACGAAGTTCATTGAAAACTGTTACGTTGAAACGCGGGACTCCGTTTACGTTGAGACAGGCATACTCCATTCAATTATTAATACCCTGGGTATGCTTGAGATGGGTAAAAAGAGTATAATTGTCGGGGGGAAGATATACGCGCAGAATGGGGTTGTAGCCACACAGATCGGAACACGGATGGGCGTGAAAACCGAGATATACTGCGGCCTCGATTATACTGTTAGTCAGAAGCTGGATATGGTGAAGGATAAGCTCAATCAGCTTGCAGCGAAGCTCGCACAGGTTGAACATAAGCTGAAGCGGAGCGGCCCCGATTCCGAAAGGCTCATCGTGGTACAGAATAACCTGAAGGAAGGCATACACAAGCTCAACAGGGCAGCAAAAGC
>CAZPCG010000066.1:0-8364 GCA_964584875.1 uncultured Spirochaetota bacterium | reverse complement strand
GGGCCTTAAGAAGCTTGGGCTGAGATTGACAATCCGTAAGGCAGACCGGGAGGATTGGCTGGCCGAGCACATGTTCCTGATGGGTGTGCATGGTCCAGGCGGGCGGAAAACATATCTCGCAGGTGCATTCCCGAGCGCCTGCGGGAAAACATCTACGGCCATGTTGCCAGGAGAAACGATCCTCGGCGACGACATCGCCTACTTTCGCCCGGTTGAAGGCCGCTGTATGGCTACAAATGCCGAATCGGGCATCTTCGGCATCATCCAGAACGTCAATGCCAAAGACGACCCGGCAATATGGGATGTGTTGACCAAACCCGGCGAAGTAATCTTTTCCAACGTCCTGGTCAATGATGGAAAACCCTACTGGCTCGGCATGGGCATTGAGCCTCCCAGTGAGGGTGAGAACTACTCCGGTCCCTGGCATAAGGGCAAAAAGGATGCAGGGGGTGCAGAGATCCCGTGCGCCCACAAGAATGCCCGATATACCGTAGCCCTGAAGGATCTGCCCAACTGCGATCCGGAGCTTGACAACCCCGCAGGTGTGGAACTTTGCGGCATCATGTACGGCGGCCGCGACGCAAAGGCCTACGTACCTGTTCAGCAGAGCTTCAGCTGGGAGCACGGTATTATTTCCTATGGAGCTTCCCTGGAGACCGAGACCACCTTTGCAATTATCGGCAAAGAGGGCGTGCCTGAAATCAACCTGATGAGCATACAGGACTTCGTGGCCATACCTCTGGGGAAATATATCAGGAACAACCTGGAGTTCGGAAAGAAGCTCAAAAGACCGCCTCTGGTATTCGGCGTCAACTACTTCCTCCGTGACACTGAAGGCAGGTTCATCAACGGCATACGTGATAAGCATGTATGGGTCAAGTGGATGGAGCTCCGTGCCCATGGCGAAGCCGGAGCAGTTACGGTGCCCACGGGGCTCATTCCGGAATATGAGGTTCTTTCACATCTGTTCAAAAAGGTGCTGGGTAAAGATTACTCACAGGATGATTACATCAGGCAGTTTAGCGTTCGAGTCCCTGAGAACATCGCAAAGATCGATCGCGTTGTGGAGTTTCACCGTAAAAACGTCGAGAAGGCTCCTGATGTTCTGTTCGAGATACTTGCGGCGCAGCGAAAGCGCCTGGAAGAAGCGCGTGATAAACACGGTGATTACATATCCCCATTCCTTTTCCCGTCGGAGGGACAGCAATGCTAGGAACGACATTCAAACATCACACAGCAAAATCATCCAAGGATTGCCCGTAAATCCCGCTCACCACCCTGCATCTTCTCATAGTAGATGCGAATAATCGAGGCCGCTTCCCTGTCCCTGAGCTTGCAGACATGCTCAAGGACATGGTCGACTCCCTTTGCCATTTCCCTCCCGTGAAACACCCTGTCTTGCTCAAAGGCCTTCCCCTCCTCATCAACCCCCCTGAAGAGAAGGGCAGAGGCGGTTCCCAGAGCGATGTGACGCGGTGCAATCCCCTGCTTCATGCAGAGCCTGATGGAGCCTATAAGGCGATCATCAGGCCCGAGCTTCCGGTAGAGGTCCCTTCCAACACGGAAAATCGTGTCGCGCAGGGCCCGGTTGGTGAAGCGCATGAGAAGATCGTCGATGGAGTCGCCAATCGAGCGGGTGCTGAACTCCTCAGGGTACTCCCTGATGAGGGCCTGCCCTGTTTCCCACATTGCATTCCTCGTCACCAGGTACAGCTCCTCATTTTCAGCAGCCTCCCAGACATAGCTGTAGTGGGGAAAAAACACATGGGAGGTGTACCCCAGAACTGCATGCCCCATATTATGGATGAAAAGTTTCCTGTCGACGTAGGCCTTCATGTTATCCTTCAACTCCAGCTCCGGGACAGCCGGAACCTCGCCCCTGAAGCCCTTCCTGTCGAGGATGAGGGTATTGTAGGCCTCCGCGTAGACCAGGAGAGGGTCGGCTGCCCTCTCCTTTTCGCTCATTATGGGTACCATCTTCCCTATGGATGTTTCAACCAGACCCACCATGGAGTCGAGAGGAAAATCTTTTGGAAGGTGCTTTCCTAAACCCTCCCTGAAATAGAATGCAGCGTTTCTCATGTTCTCACAGATGATAATGTCAAGGGATTTGGATGGAAACAGACGCTTTCTCTTAGAAATGCCCTGTGCCAGGGGGTTCATGATGCCTGAAAGCGCCTCTTTCCCAACGGCAGTGGCAACAAGGTCTGCGTCACATACCTCATCGACCACCCTTTTCAGGTCTTCTGCCAGCAGGCCACGAACATTCTTCACAATAAGCGTCTGGGGCCTCCTGTCCCGTATCTCCACCCTGTAGTGGTGCCGTTCATTGAGCTGATCTACGATCCTGGGGTCGATGTCGATGAACACAACTTCCCAACCCGCCCTGGAGAAGATCTGCCCGATAAAGGAGCGCCCGATGTTTCCTGCACCGAATTGGACAAGCTTCATAACATCCGCCATCACCCAGCCTTCCCCTCAGATACGCATTATCGGCTGACCCTGTTACTTAAAGAAATCATGACCTCAACATCTCCCTCAGGGTCGCAACGACCTTTTCAGCGCCGGGCAGATTTTCCCGCTCGAGGGGTGCCGACATGGGAGGCGGCACCTCAAAGGCTGATATGAGCCTGATCGGGCCTTTGAGCCTGGGAAAGGCCTTCTCCTGAAGCACCCGTATGATGTGCTCCCCGAAGCTCCCCTTTCCGGGCGCCTGCACAACGACGGCGGCTAGCCCGGTTTTGCTCACGGACTGAACCAGGAGGTCCTCATCGAGGGGAACGAGCGACCTGGGGTCGACGATTTCAACGCTGATGCCGTCCTCCTTTTCCAGGATTTCTGCCGCATCAAGGCATCCCTTGAGCGGATAGGAGTAGGAAATGAGGGTTACATCCCTCCCCTCCCTTCGTACAATGCCCTTCCCGAGGGGGATGGTGTACTCCTCCTCGGGCACAGTATCCTTGTGGACGTATAGGTGCTGATGTTCAATGAAGAACACAGGATTGTCGTCTCTTATGGAGGTTTTTAAAAGACCCTTAGCATCGTAGGCGCTGAAGGGAGCAACCACCTTCAACCCCGGGAACATGGTGGGGAAAGCCTCGAGGCTCTGGCTGTGCTGGCCTGCATACCCCCTCCCTCCACCGATGGTAGTTCTAATGACGAGGGGTATCTTTGCCTTTCCGCCGAACATATACCTGGTCTTTGCCACCTGGTTTCCGAGCTGGTCGCCGGCCATGAGGATAAAATCGATATACATGATTTCGGCAACGGGGCGAAGCCCTGTCATCGCTGCGCCCAGAGCTGTTCCCACGATTGCCGCTTCAGAAATTGGGGTATTGAATACCCGTCGCCGGCCGAATATCTCATACAGCCCGGCCGTAGCCTGGAACGCTCCTCCGTACTCTGCTACTTCCTCGCCGTAAAGCACAACCCTGCTATCCCTCATCATCTCCTCCATGAGCGCTTCTATTACGGCGTGGCGGTAAAGAATACGACCCTGGGAATCCCTCCTGAACTGCTTCGGCTCCTTGTAGACGTGAATGGTCCTGTACCTTTCCCCGATGCCATCACTTGTTGTACTGGAGAAGAGCCCTTCGGATATGCTCCGGGGATCAGGGTCGGTCGCGTGCGCTGCCTTCATCGTTACAGCCTCCATGAGTGCTTCAACCCTCTCCCTGAGCTCCTCCGCCTCTTTCTTTCGTAAAACTCCTCTGGCTGTAATCTCCTTTGAGTAAAGATCGATTGGGTCAAGGTCCAGCCACGCCTCCTCCTCTTCAGCAGTTCTGTAGGTGATCCGCTTGTCGCTGAGCGAATGTCCCTTGTACCTGTAGGTTTTAAACTCCAATAAAACAGGGCCATCACCGCTTCGGGCAATCTCGCAGGCCTCAGCAACGGCGGAGCGCACTGCAAGGACGTGCATGCCGCTCTCCACCCGGGCATGCATGTTCTTCTCGTTAAATCCTGCCCCTCTCTGTGCAAGATGCCTGATCCCCGTCACCTCACCCATCTGCTGGCCTGACATGCCGTACTGGTTGTTCTCAAAGATAAAGACAATGGGAAAACCCTCTCCAAACTGCGGCATGGATGCAAAGTTCATCGCTTCGATGCAGATGCCATTGTTGGCCGCACCATCTCCAACCAGACAAGCCGTCACTTTCCCGTTTTTCAAGAGCAGAGAGCTTAGCGAGGCACCCACGGCTATAGCCATGCTCCCTCCAACAATCGCATTTGCCCCCAGATGCCCCGTGTTGAAATCTGCAATGTGCATGCTTCCGCCCCGTCCCCTGCAGTATCCCTCCTCCTTTCCAAGAAGCTCAGCCATGGTTTTGAAGAGGTGGTGCTCGACCGCCCTGTTCAGAAGCTCTTCATCGCTCAGCAATTCAAGGCTTTTATCACCTTTCTCCCCCCCTGCGCCGAGGAAAGAGAGAAGATCTTGCCTGCCCATGGAGTAGATACTGTACAACCCCTTGCAGATCGAATGCCCGTGACCCCTGTGGGTTGAGGTGATGTAATCATCGGGCCGCATGACGGACATGGTGCCTGCCGCAACCGCCTCCTGCCCTATTGAGAGGTGAGTTGCACCGATGAAACTGAACCCCTCGTATGGCACAAACTTCCCGTTCTTCATTTTGACGATCATCTCCTCAAAGGCACGTACGTAGAGCATTGCCTCAAGGAGCCTTAAGGCTTCCTTCTCCGAGATGTCTTTTTTCAGATGATCCCCAAGGGATGTGGATGCCTGAAACAATCGGATATCGGGAAAGGACAAATGCCCTTTTTTGAAATCAGGCAGTACATCGATCTCTCTCATCGGCTTTTTCCTTTCGCTGGCAGGAATGTGTCCGTAAATTTGTTTATGAATATATTACAAACCATTAACCATGTCGAGGAATATTGATACTCCCGATTTTTTAGTTTACTTTTGCATGCCGTATTATTAACTTATTATGCGAAAATTCTTATAAACCCATCCTGCAGATGCTTTAACATGCAGTGCTCTTGAATTATGCCTATTATTCGAAAAATAATATTTTTTTCCACTCCCAACTGTCACTGGTGTCACAAGGTGAAGGGCTACCTCAGGGAAAAAGGGTTTCGGTTTGTTGGTTTTAACAGGAGTGAAATTGATAGACTGCTGAAGCAGTACAGTTGAATTGCATCTTAAAACCTTTGAAAATAGATTAGGAGGAACGGTATGAAACTAAAGGTCATTGATGAAAAAGTCCTCGTAAAACCAGACGAAGTCGAAGAGGACAAGACTCCGGGGGGAATATACATTCCCGATACGGCGAAAGAAAAACCCCAGAGGGGAACCGTCGTAGCCGTTGGTACCGACGAGGAGCTAAAAAATGTTATCAAGGTAGGAGATAAGGTCATTTTCGGGAAGTATACGGGAGACGAGATCAATTTTGAAGGGGCTAAGTACCTTGTGGTTCAGAGAAACGACATTCTGGCCATCATAACAAAGTGAGAACAGGGCAGCCCATGTGCTGCCCTGAAAAAATATCAGCCACAATATGCGCTCAATATAAGTCTCAATATAAGTCTATGAAGGAATTCTCGTGATCGATGAACAAAGCATTGCAGATTTTTTCAAAGCAATTGCTCATCCAACGAGAATCAACATACTTAAAGCAATCTACGAGCATGACTACTGTGTAAACGATATAAGCGGCCTCCTCAACCTGAACCAGCCAAATACCTCACAGCATCTCTCAATCCTCAAGGAAAAGAACATCATCCAGAAAACAAAAAAAGGTAACGAGGTCTGTTACAGAATCAGGGATTCTTCGATAATAGGCCTCATAACTGAGGCAGAAAAAATCATCGGCAATTTGAGGAAAGCTCAGGGCGTCTAGGTAACTATACCGACTGTAGGTCTCACCCTATTAAAAATCAATGCTTCGCGGCCGGCAACCTCTACTTGGTCATCAGGGTGAAAACCCCATCCCAATCGGGCCCGGGGGGGTTCTTCTTGAAATGCCTGCACCTCTTAACATACATGCTGCAAACCTCATCATCGGAGAGCATGAGAGCCTTTTTGAATTCGCCAACCGCTCCATCCCAATCCAGGCTCTTATACAGCTTCAACCCCTCGGCGTAGTGCGATAGAAATTCATCGGAGTAGACGATAATTCCCTTCTCACCCACAAGCTCGAAGATCGCTACCGGCTTGAGCTTCCCCTTCACCCGCACCGAGTCCAGCTCTCTGGTCACAAGGCTATCGGTTAACTCATTTTTCGTGAACTCACTGATGATGATGTTGTTCGCCGTTTTGTACACCTTGTTGATTCCCTCAAGCCGTGCCCCGAGGTTAACGTTATCTCCAATAACCGTGTAGTCAAAGATCTGCTTTGACCCGAGGTTCCCGACAATCATATCGCCTGTGTTGACCCCTATGCCTATATCGAAGGTCTCCTTGCCCTGCTCCTTCCACTTCTCCTTAAGCCTGTCGAGGGAGCGAACCATCTCAAGCGCCGTGAAGCAGGCCTTCTCCGCATGTTCCTCGATGTAGACGGGAGCGCCAAACACGGCCATTATCTCATCCCCAACGAACTTGTCCAGCATGCCGCCGAATCGCAGGATCACATCGACCATCTCAGTCAGGTACTCCCCGAGATTGGAGACCACCTCCTCTGGAGTATACTTCTCCGAATAGGTGGTGAAGGATCGTATATCTGAAAAGAGCACAGTCAGGTGCCTCCTCTCACCCCCGAATGTCAGCGCATCGGCATTCTGCAGAATTGAATCAACAACGTTTTCGGCAAGGTAGTGCTTGAATACCGACCTGATGTAGAGCTTCTCCTTCTCCTCGGAGAAGTACTGGTAGGCGTTGCACCCGACGAATGCGAGACCCACGCCGCCCATGGGTATTATAAAGTTCATGAGCACGTCCAGCTTTGTGAAGATAATTATGTTTACGGTCATATAGGCTACCGCAATGGCAACTGCCGTCACTATACCGATGAGAGGCTTTGTGCGCTTGATGATGAAGGCTATGACCATGGTGAAAACGAAAGTAAAGGCATAGGCGACCCAATCGCTCACACTGGAAAAGTAGTGCTGATCCAGAACCGACTGGATGAAGTTTGCGTGTATCTCGACCCCGGGCATCAACGTTTCGTTTCCCGTTATGTAGAAAGGCATTGAGAAGAGGTCGTGAAGCTCCGAAACGGTCGCCCCGACCAGGACTATCTTATCCTTGAAAACTCCCCTTTCATTGAGAAGCTTGAACCCTTCATCATCCACCACCTGCTCAAAGGATATGGTCTTGAAGGAGTAGGCAGGACCGTAGTATGGGATGAAGAACGACGGAAGGTCATCGTATTTCTTGATGAAGAGGCTTCCCCCGAGGATGTAGTCGCCGTTTTTGTCCTCCTCGAACCACTTCCTGTAATCCCCCTTCAGCCCGAGGTAGTTGATGAGTGTCGCAAGACCGAGGGAGAAGTAGCGTTCGTTGTTGTAGTCCCTGAAGAGGATGTACCTCCTCACAAATCCATCAGAATCAAACTTCGTATCAGCCAGGCCGAACTGAGCCGCCTCCCTCAGCTTTTTAATCGGCGGTAAAAGGCTCTGCAGAAAATAGCCTTCACGCTCCTCAACAATCATCTTACCTGCAAGAACCGCGTCATCTTTACGGGCCAGAACCTTCGCGAATATCTCGTCCTGCTCGGGGTCGATGCTGCTCTCCTCGGTAAAAGCCACATCGAAGAGGATCGTTGCAGCACCCCCCTTTCGGAGGTTTTCAACGAGCCTGGCATGGTAGGTCCGAGGCCAGGGGTATTTGTATGGAATGGACGCAAAAGACTGATCGTCAATGGCCACGATGACTAAATTGCTGTTCGCAAGCCCCTCGTAGTTTGGCCCCCGGACTGAGAACTTAAAATCCACAAACTTGTGTTCAATATTTTCAAAGAAAACCAGGTTGGAAAAAAATACCATCACCAGGGCAGAAAAAAACCCTATAACGAGAATGACCACAAGCCGTTTTTTCTCCTTTTCCATTTAAAACTCCTTTGTGGCGAACACTGAAATAAAGATATCGCTTGAGGCCTTTGAGGTGATCAGATCAAAATCCGCTTCAACTGTAATACCGCGGGGAGCTTCAAAGTCGGCCCCGGTTTTAAACTCAAGAGCCTGTGGCCCCGTCTCATATACAATGCCCGCAAACGTGTATAGGTTCTCATTCTTGAGCCAGCGGTAACCGGCCTGGCTTTCGAGATAGAGTGAAGTTGGCGAATCGCCGAAATCAATGCCCACTACTGCCTTTGTATCTAGAGGCATCCTGTCGAAGTAGCTTATGGCACCTGCCCTCGTCGAATAATTATTCTCATCATTTGCGGCAGTGATCTTATCCTTGTAGAG
>CAZPCG010000065.1:391-8487 GCA_964584875.1 uncultured Spirochaetota bacterium | reverse complement strand
GCGACGCAAGCCCCATCCTGCTCAGCCCGAGGGCAATGGCGCCTGAGCTCACAATGATGAACTCCCTGCTTTGGCCAATCGTCCTTGATACCTGCTGGACGAGATTCCTCAGAATGCGGGAGGAAAGACTGTTATCATCCCCGGTTAACACCCTGGTACCGATTTTTATAACGATGCGCTTTGCTTTTTTAACAAATTCCCTGCTCAAAAAATGACCCCTTTTCAATCGATGACGTACGGTACCCCTTCAGCCTTGCAAACAGGTGCTCTGCAGAATATAAGCATTTCATGATTCAGGGGTCAATGTTCATTCACATGCATCAGAAGCAGTGCGATATCATCTTTGAGACTCTGGCTCCTCCTCCTGTACTCCTCTATTACTGCATCACACCGCGCTTCGAAGTCATCTTCACGAAATAGCTCAATCAAACCTTCAAGCGTCCCCACACCCTGGTCATAACCCTCGCAATCCAGGAGCACTTCAAAAAGTCCATCGGTATAGAGCAGTAACGCATCACCTGGCTGGAGGATGTACCGCCTCTCAGGTAAATCCCCAACGTCACCGAACCACCCAATCGGAAACCCGCTCATATCTATTCGCTCAACACGGCCGTCGCTTCGCCTGAGAAGAGGAAGGGCATGATGGCCTGCGAGAGAACAGGTTAGCTCTTTGTTGCCGGTATGATAGGTGCAGTAGACGATGGTTACGAAAAAGTTGCCCTCTCCGATATTATTCCGAACGAAGCTTTGATTCAATGCCGTCAGAACCTCACTGGGAGTGGATACAACGTACTCCCCGCTCTTCATCAACCGTTTGGCATGGTAGGCCACTTCCTGCTTCAGGAATATGGTGATCATGGCAGAGGGTACCCCATGGCCGGATACATCAGCCACGAAAAACCCGAGGGTATGTTCATCGATGCGAAAAACATCGTAAAAATCCCCACCAATCCTCTCACAGGGTAGGTAGCGAGCGGAGAAAGCCACACCCTGAACAGTCGGCATGGTGACTGGTAGTAGGCTCTGCTGAATTTTCTGGGCCGACTTTATCTCCATCAGATGCTCTTCATTCTGCATCCTGATAATGCCAACTTTTTCCTCGACCATCTTCTCAAGATTGGTGGCGTACTCTTTAAGCTCCATCGTATTTTTCTCAACCACCTTCTCAAGCTGCTTTGCATAGTCAGCCAAAACCTCTTTCGCTAAACGAAGCTTCAACTGGGTGTTTACCCGGGCCTTCAGCTCAGCGGTGACAGGTGGTTTAACGAGGAAATCACTTGCACCGCACTCAAGGGCTCTTATCTTCTCTCCTGTGTCACTCAGGACCGTCAGTACAATGACCGGAATATCCCTGAGCTCTTCCCTTTCCCTGATCCCATCCAATACTTCGAATCCGCTCCTGCCAGGCATCTTTAAATCGAGCAATACGAGATCAGGCTTCTCATCGATTATTAACTTCATCGCTTCATCGCCATCATGGGCCTCTAAAAGCATATACCCCTCCCCTTCGAATCCCTTCTTGAGGAGAAAAATCATATCAGGGTTATCGTCCGCTATGAGTATTTTCTGCACTCCCATGGATAAGAGACCCCTCTCCTATTACCTGCTGACCTTACGGATTATCGGGTTTTTGGCACTCCCCGCTATGCTCAACCTGAGGGTGCCACTGCTGAACACAGAATCGACTATACCCTTCATCTGCGGATACTTTCTATAGAACTCGTCGGTCAGAGCTATAAGGACAGTTAAATCCAGCTCTTCAAAATCTACCCTCCCGGTTATCTCCGATCTCATCACATTTGTATTGACAGCCCCCTTCTCCACAACGAAACTGTTCCCATCGCTCCTCAAATCGATCAACGATTGCTTCAGATGTACAGATGAAAATTCAAAGCCAGAAAGCATCACCCTCTCTATGTCCGCACCACCCATGAGAAACTGCAAAGAATCAACATGATTTCCCTCTTTTCCACGAATCAGGGGACCAATTCTCACTTCTGACTCCAGGTTCATGAAAGCACCAGACAGGTTGACGTACTCACTCTTCACCCCCACACCGTCCCCACTAAGCTCAATGGAACAGAGCCTTGAAAAAGGAAGAAGTCTCAGGCGAAGGAACACATCGTCGAATTTTAGCATTAAGGAGCCCTTCCCATAGAGGACCCTTACATCCTCCAGATAGAGCTTTAACGGATAGCGGTAGGTAATAGTTCCGACAAGAAGGCTCATATCGTACCTTTCCCTCAAGAGATTTCCGAGCCTCAGTATGGCCGATTGGTAAGGAAAGTTAAGGAGGGTAAAGACCCAGAGTAGATAAAGTGATGTAATGCAGATAACAACAATTGAAATAACTTTTATTATTCTGCTCATGCCTCTTAAAACCGTGCCTTTATTGCAGAGGGTACAGGGCTCGTCCCTGTAAGAACCCCGGGGTACTCAATAGCACCGCAGGGTTAACGCAGATTTTCTTTAATATACATACGAAACCGCAGGTCCTTCCGCTTCCGCCTGTCATACATTCGTACCGGGATAAAGGACGCGAAGAAAAATAAAAATGAGAACGCTGCCGGAATCAGTTCTTCCCTCCCGGGGGAGGAAATTGACTGGAAGATCAGCTTGCCAGCAAAGTATCCCAGCACAAGTCCTGCCAGGGGGACGAGGTACACTACCGCTGCGGATTTCACGATTATGCCAGGTCGAATCGAGAGAATAACCCTATCACCTGCACTAACGGGGACACTGCTAAAGGCCTCAGCCATCATCTCGGTAGAAGAGACTTTTGTGCAAACCCTGCACTTATCACAACCTTCATGGATCTGGAGTTTTACGGTTACCCTTTCGCCTTCGACCGAGGTAACAACCCCTTCTTCTCCACCCACTCCCCTCATTCAGACACCTCTCCGTGAAAGCTTGGGATGATCGTGAAGAGTTTGCTCAGGTGTTTATCCCATGGCAGGTGATTCAACCCGGGCTGAATCAACAAAGGCCCTAACCTTCTCTTCGAAGCCGGGCACCGGTTCGGATACCCTTATCACTTTGGTGGGGCACCGCCCCACCGATTTTACCGGAGCATTGTGAACCGAGTAGTCGATCACCGCAAGGTTGTCAACAACCTTCACCGCCCCGGTATCATCGTCCTTCTCGCAGAGCTTGCAGGCTATACAGCCTGCAGAACAGATTTTCCTGACAACAGGGCCCCTGTCGTGTGAGCTGCAGTACACATGCACAAACTCCTCATAATCCGTAAGGCCTATGATATTTCGGGGACATGCAGGAACACATTCACCGCACCCGGTGCATTTCCTAAGATCAATGAGAGGAAGCCCATTGTCATCCATGGATATTGCATCAAAAGGACAGGCGGACACGCAGTCTCCAAAACCTATGCAGGAATAAAGGCAGGCCTTTTCCCCACCAACCACGTGGGCCGCCTCACATGTCCGGACACCGGTGTATATCCTGTTTCGCAAAGCCTCCTTAAGGCCTCCACTGCAGAACACCCTTGCCTTTTTCGGCTTCTCTGTCACACCCGCTTCAAGGCCGAGGATCTGCTCCAGCCTCCGTACAGCATCTTCCCCCCCGGGTTTGCAGTCGTTCACCGAAATTTTGCCTTCGACGAGGGCTGCCGCATACGCAGTACACCCGGCAAATCCACAGGCACCACAGTTTACCCCGGGAAGGGCCTTCAGCGCTTCCTCAACCCTCGGGTCCTCCTTGACCGCAAGCTTCTTATCTGCAACCACAAGTATCATGGAGAGGGCAAATCCGATTCCTCCCATGCTCGCTAACGAGACGAACAGTATCGAGATATCCATAAAAAGACCTTTCCAGAAAAATTTAGTAGAAAATCCCCCGCCGGCCAATACCAATTTTGGTGATCACAGGGTCTCCCTATGCTGAAATCAGGCCCGCAAATCCCATGAAGGCAAGCGCCAGCAGTCCGGCTATGATCAGGGTGATCGCCGCACCCCTCAAAGACTCAGGTACATCGGCAAGGTCCAGCTCCTCCCTTATTCCCGCCATGATGAGGAGAGCCAGGGTAAACCCGAGCCCTGCCCCGATTCCAAATACGATATTTTCGATGAATGAGTACTCCCGCAGCGCCCCGAAAAGGGCAAGCCCGAGGATCGCGCAGTTCGTCGTTATCAGGGGCAGATAGATGCCGAGCGCGTCGTAGAGGGTCTTGCTCGTCTTCCGTATGAACATCTCAACAAACTGCACCAGAGAGGCAATAACGATGATGAAGGCAACGTACTCTAAAAATGGAACATGAAAGGCAATCAACACGTAGTGGTTGATGAGCCAGGTGATTGCCGCCGTGAGAGTCAGAACGAAGGTCACGGCAAATCCCATGCTCGAGGCGGATTCAATCCTCCCCGACACACCGATAAACGGACATATGCCGAGAAAGTAGGAAAGGACGAAGTTGTTCACAAGCACTGCAGAAATGAAGATGAGAATTATCTCCACGACACACCTCCGTTACTGCTCCCTTGCCCTCCTCTTCTCCTCAAAACGCCTGTCGATGCTGTTCTTTGCGCCGAGTAAAAGACCGAGGGTGATGAACGCCCCGGGCGGAAGCAGCATGATGACCCAGGGTTCGAAGCCTGCCCCCAGCACGCTCCTTCCGAAGAAGGTTCTCATTCCAAGGATTTCCCTGATGCCGCCCAGAAAGATTAGCGTTGCTGTGAATCCAAGGCTTACCCCGATGGCATCGAGCAGTGAGAGCAACGGATTGTTTTTCGAAGCGAAGGCCTCAGCTCTGCCGAGAATGATGCAGTTGACCACAATGAGCGGGATGAAGGGCCCAAGCGCCTTGCTCAGGTCGAGCAGAAAGGCCTTCAGAAACAGGTCGACCATCGTCACGAAGGTTGCAATGATCACGATGAAAACAGCCATCCTGACCTGTCTGGGTACTATGTTACGCACCATGGACACGAAGAAGCTGGAGCAGGTGAGCACAAAGACAACAGCAAGTCCCATGGTCAATCCGTTGATGGCGGAGGTTGTAACCGCAAGCGTCGGGCACATCCCGAGCAGCATGACCAGTATGGGGTTCTCCTTCCAGAACCCCTTCAGAAACTCAAAAATCAAGCTTCCTCTATTGTTACCCATGGCCTTTTTCGTCCTTTCGCTAAAGGGCTTCCCTCAACTGCTGAATGCTGCGGTTGACAATTGCCACGATGGAGCGCGAGGAGATCGTCGCACCCGTAATGGCCTGAATATCGGTGTCTTTTTCAGGAGGCTGATTCTTCACATATCCGACAGCAGGCTCGGTTTTTATCCCCCTGAACTGCTCCTGGAATGCGCTCTCTGAGATTCTCCCTCCCAATCCCGGAGTTTCAACCTGCTCTATAACCCGTATGCCGGTTATCTCGCTGAGATCGGGCTTGAGGCCTATCATGAGCTTGATCACTCCCTGGTACCCGTTACCCTGGGCGGGGAGGGCGTACCCGATTACCACGCCCGAGGAGTCCCTGCACTCGAAGAACTGTATTCCGTCCTTTTGCACATCCCCATATTCCACCACTCCGCGCACGACGAGGAAGATCGATTTTCTCTGCTCTTCAAGCATGTTTGCCTCGATGAGCGGATTGCTGTAGAGGTAGACCAGGGAGAGCACCCCACCAGAAATGCAGGCAAAGAGAACCAGAATGAGGACCATCTTAAGCCGGTTACTCATGCTCGGCTCCTGTACCGAATATCCTCGGCTTTGTCCCCCTGTTGATCAGGGGCACGAAGGCATTCATGAACAAGATTGCATACATGACACCCTCGGCAAGACCCCCAAAGAGCCTGATGACGATTACAAGTGCTCCGATTCCAGTTCCAAAGATGACGCATCCTTTATTCGTAAGGGGGGAGGTTACCATGTCGGTCGCCATGTAGAGTGTACCGATCATAAGGCCTCCGGCAAGGAGGTGAAACAGCGGATCGGGGTACCTGTCCGGATTGATCAGGTGAAATATCTCTCCTAGCACAGCAACTGTGACAAGTATGGAGGCGGGAACCCTCCATTTGATATATCTTTTAAGAATGAGGTATACGGACCCTGCAAGAAGGAGGAGCGCGCTCGTTTCTCCAATGGAGCCCCCCACCCTTCCAAGGAAGAGGTCAGCATGGGCCGTCATCATACCGTCGAACTTCATGCGGGCAAGGGGCGTTGCAGCAGTTACCGTATCTGACACAAGGTGCGGGATTGTCCAGGTCGATATGAATACCGGATAGGCTGCAGCAAGAAAGGCCCTGCCGATGAGGGCTGGATTGAAAATATTGTATCCTAGCCCTCCAAATATCTGCTTTCCGATCACTATGGCTACAACCGCACCCAAAACAACGCCATAGAGAGGGAATTTCGGCGGCAGGACCATGACCAGGAGCACCCCGGTCACAGCAGCGCTGAAATCCCTCAGCGAGGGATGCCTTTTTCTCAAAAGAACAACGGCGTATTCGGATGCGAGGCATACCGCAACAGAAACGGCGTACATCGCAATGGTGTAAAACCCGAACTGGTAGATGCTGAAGAGTACTGCAGGAATGAGGGTAACAATCACGCTGAGCATTATTTTTGGAACCGTGTTGACGCTTTTGATATGGGGCGAGGTTGACAGGATCAGTTCATTCTCTTCCTTTCCCATCTATCGTTTCTCCCTTGCCTTGAGCTTTCGCAGCTTTATCTTCGCTGTTTTTATCCACTGAACTATCGGTCGCTTGCTCGGGCATACGTAGGTGCAGCAACCGCATTCTATGCAGTCATTGGCACCATACTCCTCTGCCAGCTCCCAGCGCTCGGCCTCGGCTATCACCGAGAGCTTCGAGGGCAAAAGGTGCACCGGACAGGCCTGCACGCAGAAAGAGCATTTGATGCAGGGCAGGTACTCCTCGGTCATTTCTGCAGTTCTCTGCATGAGCAGAACACCCGAGGTTCCCTTGATCACCGGTACATCCAGGGATGGCTGCGCAATGCCCATCATGGGGCCGCCTATGACGAGCTTGCCGATCTCACCAACGGTTCCCCCTGCCTGATCCACCAGGTCCCGAACCGGGGTGCCAATCCTCACCAGAAAGTTACCCGGCTCTTTCACACCGTCCCCGCTGACCGTCACCACCCTTTCGATGAGCGGCTTTCCATCCCGTACCGCCTCCCATACTGCTACCGCAGTGCCCACGTTCGAAACAATCGCCCCGACATCCATCGGGAGTCCTCCCGATGGAACCTCCCTGTCGAGAAGTGCCTTGATGAGAACCTTCTCCGCACCCTCGGGGTACTTCGTTTCGGTCAAAAGAGTGACATACTCCCCACCATGCTCCAGGGCTTTCAGCCTCTCAACAGCGTCGGGCTTATTGCTCTCCACAGCTATGATGATCTTCCCCACCCCGAGAATTTTTGCGATCATCTTAGCCCCTGCCACCACATCCCCGGTTCGCTCCATCATGATGCGATAATCGGCTGTCAGATAGGGTTCACACTCACATCCATTTATGATAAATGTATCGATCTTCTTTTCCCTGGGGGGTGAAAACTTCACATGGGCGGGGAATGTGGCTCCACCAAGGCCCACAATACCGGCGTCGTATACCCTCTGCAATGCGCTCTCCCTGTCAATCTTCGCCGGATCATCGCCCAGAGGGCTCATGTACTCCCTTGCGCTTTCCCCATCGGGCTCTACAACTATGGAAAGTATGTTCTGTCCAAGGGGATGAAAGGCCCTATCAATCCTCTTCACCTTCCCAGAAACTGGAGCATGCACGGGAGCTGTAACGAATGCCCTGGCTTCCCCTATTCGCTGCCCCTCCTTCACCACAGCACCCACTTCAACGGCAGGGGTGCAGGGTGCTCCTATATGCTGTACCATCGGTACTGTGAGTTCTCCGGAAACCGCAGCCACCTGGATGGCCCTGTCTTTTGCAAGCTCCTTTTTGTATGGAGGATGCACTCCCCCCCGAAAGGAAAAAAGTTTCATGAAATATCCCCGCTTTTGATTATCTCGAATGTAATCCGACGCGTCTCCCAAACAATTAAGTATACTGGAGAAAAATCTGCAAATGTAACTCTACTCACCTCCCAAACAATTAAGTATACTGGAGAAAAATCT
>CAZPCG010000065.1:0-381 GCA_964584875.1 uncultured Spirochaetota bacterium | reverse complement strand
TAGCATATCAATTATTACAAAAATTTTCAATAGAATTCTATCCCCACAGCCGCCAGATGAAATAGTAAGCACCGATTGTTGCACCGAGGGTGAAGGGAAAGCCAATTCTCCCGAATTCCCTGAGCCCGATGTGGTATCCCTTCCGCCTGAGTATGGAGACCGCAACGACATTTGCAGATGCCCCCACATGGGTGATATTTCCGCCGAGGCATGAGCCAATTAGCAGTCCGAACACGAAGAGATAGGGTGAAAGCCCGAGGTTCCGGGCAATGATACTGGTGACAGGAATCATTGCAGTTATATACGGTACATTGTCCACGAAGGCCGAGATTAAAACTGAAAACCATACAATAATGGTGTAAACAAAAAAGGTATTGCCGC
>CAZPCG010000064.1:0-8589 GCA_964584875.1 uncultured Spirochaetota bacterium | reverse complement strand
ATACTTCGCGGGTAATCAGGATCTTACTCTTTTCGGCAAGCTCCTCCAGCCGCGCTGCAGTATTAACGGCATCCCCTATTACGGTGTAATCCATTCTATCCACCGAGCCCATATTCCCCGATATGACATGGCCTGTGTTGATACCGATCCCAATGGCCACCTCGGTCAACCCCTCCCTCTCCCTTTTTACGTTGATCTCCTTCACAAACTTGTGCATGTTTATTGCAGCAACGACAGCCCTTTCAGAATCGTTGTAATGGGCGATGGGGGCGCCAAAAACCGCCATTACGCAGTCGCCGATATATTTGTCAACCGTTCCTTCGAATCGAAACACAATGTCCGAAAGTCCCGAGAGATAGGTATTGAGCAGGTCCACGACATCCTCCGGCTTCATGCTTTCTGCCATGGTGGTAAAATCCCGGATATCAGCAAAGAGAATCGTCACCTTTCGCCGTTCTCCGCCGAGCTTTATCACATCTGGGTTTGACAGAATGCCATCCACGAGCTGGTGGGATACGTAACGTGAAAAGGCGTAGCGAAGGTTGGAAAGCTTTGAGTTTTCTATGGCCATTGTCATCTGATTCCCGATGACTTTAATTGAATCGATTACCCTGTCGCTGTAGGGTTGAAGGTTCATCCTCTCCCCAAGGGTGAGGATGCCTATCACCCCGCTCTTTGAGATCAGAGGAACAAGAACGCTTGCCTCAAGCTTAAGAAGGTCAGCTTTCTCCTCCTCGGTGATGCTGTTGATGTAATCACTGATGAAGATGGTAGATTTCTGACGGGCGAGTTCTTTCACAAAACTTGTTTTGTCTGTGAACCTTATCCTCTCTACATACTTCTTCAAAATCCCCCTCGAGGCAACTGGCGCATACTGCGTGTTGTTCTCATTTGTTGAGAGGAAGATAACCGCAGTCTTGCAGAGCGCCCTTCCCATAACGTTTAGAAGGAAGCTTCCGAAAAAATCCTCCTTTCCAAGTGAAGTGAGGTCCACCCCCAGACCCGCAAGCTCTCTCAACTCGAAAGCCTTTCTCTTGAGGTCCCTTACGCCTGAAGGGGATCTCACACCGCCATCGATGAGATCCATGAAGCGCAGCTGAGCAGCACCGCACATCGCCGAGATGAAATCAACCTCCTCTTTCTCGATTCTCTCCAGCACGCTTCCTCCCCACAACACGGAGAAATGGGCAACAGAGCCTCCCTTCTTTACAGGGATGATGATGAATGATGTCTCAATGTCTGACCTCTGTCCAAAAACTTCGTTGAAAAGAAAGCGAGCACCCCTCGAATCGATTATGCTCCAGTCAAGCTTTTGAACCTGCTGCACAAACCTTTCATCAAGGAAAAAGGGGAGGAGGTTCTTGACGTTGCTGTCAATATGCATCGACTCGATAATCTTATTCGTGCCCAGATCCACAAAGGCATACTGGATGCTGTCCTGCAGGGCCTGTGATATCTGGGTGGCGATGAACTGCGGAATCTTATTTACCGTGTTTATCTGCGCAAGCTCGCGCGACACCTTTTCCAATGTTGCCAGATATATAGCAAACTTCGAATCCATGCGTTTTCACCTTTTCTTTCCAATTTACAATTTATATTCAATCGGGAAAATTTGCCATAAAATATTTCCGGGATACTCTCAGAGTTCGAAGGAATAGCCTGTCTTCAGTGATCGGGCAGTACGGGTTTTTTTAGCCAGAAATAAATAGCAGGAATAAATAGACTATAGAGTGTCAAAAGCTCGTGTCGGGTGATTTACTGACACATATTCGAGGATGTTTCGGAAAGCCTTTTTCAGGAAGTCTGTTTCGGGAAGCCTTTTACCCCCGGCTTTTCAGAGCAAGCTCGAACCTGCTCTGCTTATCGTACAGCCCCATCGCTTTCAATTCTTTTTTTACGGCACCCCCACCAACCTTCTCCCCGCCATACTGGGGGAGTCGCAGGGCCCTTGCAATCTCCTTTACTTCGAAGTATGGGTTATCAATGATTACCTGAATGATTCTCTTTCCAAGCTCACCCCTTACAAAGGAGAAAATATCCACTGCCGGAGTGGCCCCGGGTGATGGGGATTGAGCAGACTGCTGTCTTTGAGCGACGGTCTGAACCTGCTGTGGCGGGGAGCCTGCTGGCCTTTCAAGTCGAGGCTGTTTTGCCTCAGCCTTAACCACCTGCGGCTTCACCTCCGTACCTGTAAATCCCGCAACCGCCGCCTCGAGGTTGTCATACGATTTCAGTATCGAGGAAAACTCCATCAGCTCATACACATCGTAGACATCGGGGGACATGTTAACGAGCACAAGATCACCGTTGTTCTCACGGATCTCCCGTATTTCACTCACAAACACCCCCCAGCCCGCGCTGCTAACGTAGTCGATGTTTTCAAGGTTCACAATGATCTTGTACTTGTTCAGGGCAAGCTGCTCCTCCAGCTTCTTTTCGAGATCGGGTGCGGTCGTTGTATCGATGAAACCACGTGCCGAGATTATCGCGATTTCTTTGTTGTCGCCATCATACCTGACATCAACATGAATGTCCCCTGCCATTCACGCCTCCTCAATCCCGTTCATCCCGAAACCGCTGCACACAGCCCGGTCCCTCTTTCGTTGAATAATCAACTAAGTGATGTATATTATAGTAATGATATTACACCTCTAAAATCAATATAAAAATTTATTAACAAAACGAAGTATACGCGGTATCTCAGCTATTGTGGTTTAGCTACTTGTAGTATGCCCAGGATGGAAGCTCACGCCTGGAGAACGCCTCCCTTTTCTCCCTTGTGTCAAGCTTCATCCTTATCAGTTCCCTCCTGATAACACTATCCTTCAGGTCGTGGCTGCCGTACTCCTCGCTTTTAAGAAGGCTCGTCAGCTTTCCCACCCCGTATTCCGGGTGCTGGCGTATGATCTGCACAAGCAGCTTGATCTGCTCATGTGTAGCATGCTTGACTTCAGCTTCCTCAATCTCCTCCTTAATCCCCTCCCTGAGCCCCTCATCACCGAGTTTCTCCCTCTTCTCCCGAAGCTCGAGGTACTCGTCCCTCGAAATCCCTGTCCGCTCAAGGGCATCCTCCAGGCTTACTCCCTCATCGAGCAACTGGAAGAGGTGGCGCCGCCTGGAATAGAGGATTTCAGCAACACTCATCTCCAGCTTTACTACGACAAAGGTGATGTCATCGCTCTGAGGATAGCCCTTTGTAAAAGCGGATATTTCATCATTCAGCACCAGTTTGAAATCCTGGGCAGGCAAATGATGGTACCTCTTGATGAACTCTATCAATCGCTTCTCGCCGTACTGCTCTCGCTTCTCGTTCATTGCTTCGGTTATGCCATCGGTGTAAATCAGGAGGATATCGCCCTTCCTCAACCTGAGCTTTTCGCTGGTAATCCGCTTTCTGAACTCATCAGGATTGCCGAGATCGATGCCAACTGCGATGCCGCCAGGATTCAGAAAGCTCACCGCCTGCGCTTCCGACCTGTAGAGGATCATCGGGTTGTGACCTGCACTGGCGAAATTCACCATTCTCTTCTTCGAATCGAGGATGACATAGAACATGGTGACAAACATACCCTTCTTGATATCGCCCATCGCAACTCTGTTGACCTTATCCAGAACGTAAGAAGCACGCCGGTTCGCCCTCGCCTCAAGCCTCATGGATGTACGTATCATGGTCATGACCATCGAGCTTCCTATCCCCTTACCGGAAACGTCCGCGACGACTATCCCTATTGAGCTCTCATCAACCTCGAAGAAGTCGTAGTAATCGCCACCCACCTCCTGCGCGGCGCGGTAGGCAGCATCAATGTCAAAGCCCTCAAGCCTGGGAACCTCCTTGGGCAGCAGGGCGTTCTGTATCTCCTGGGCAAGCTGCAGCTCCCGCCTCAACCTCGTCTGATCTGTTAACTGACCCTGGGTTATTCGGAGGTTTCGCATGATATCATTGAAGGCCTCGCCGATCCTGCTCACCTCGGGGTTTCTCGTTGTAAACCGCAGCTCCCTTGCCTGCCCGCTCCTGCTGATGCGTGCAATCTCATCGGCAAGTTTCCTGATCGGTGAGATGAAGGTGGAACCCAGCAAGAAAATACCTACTATGGTTGTGCTCCAGAAGAAAAGCGCTATGAAGGCAACCCTCAACCTCTGGGTGACCAGATCACTCACCTCGGCAAACCTGTCTTCGGGAAAGCCCAGGTGAACCTCTCCAAGCTTCGAGTTGCTGATCTTGATAACGGCAGCAAAGTCGTTGAACTGGCGGCCACCCCTCCCCACGTACTGGAAGACCTCAACGGAATCCCTGGGGGTCAGGGCTCGAACACCCCTCGGTCGTGCGTACTGGTTGTAGATACTTGTGACCTCGGTGTGGGCGAGAATCATACCTTCAGTGTTTGTAATGACAATGTACTCCAGGGAGCCCTCGCTCTGCTTCACCGATGCGGCGAGGTTCACAAGCCCTAGATCATCGCCTCTTAGAATGAGGTCGGTTGAGGTCGATGCAATCTGTTCAGCAACCGATTTATAGCGGTCGATGAACTTCTTTCTCACAGTACGCACCTGATAACGTGAGCCTATATGAAATACCACGACAATGAGCACGGTAATGAATACCACTCCATACAGGGCATACCTCATCCGTATCGAGAACCTGGGTCCAAGCCCCCGTATGCCAACAGGTACAACCTCCTCAACGTAGATCTTCATCGTAAGGATGTTGTTTCCATCGACCCGTTTGAACTCCACCTCATCGATGAGCTTCTTGATGAGCCATATGCCGAGGCCCCCCTTCCTCCTCGTTTCCACGTACTTGTAGAGATCGGGCTCGAGAATAGAATGCCAGTCAAACTCTACTCCCTGATCGATAATCTTTATCTCTACTGCACTCTCGCCCCTCGTCATTTCAACCTGGAAGTTGCCCTTTCTCCCTCCGTAAGCGTGACGGATAATGTTTGACACGGCCTCATCAACGGCGAGCTTGACCTCGCTTACCTGCTTTGGCACAAGGCCCATCTTCTTGCCGTACTTCACCACGAAGTTCCGGACCTTTATCAGGTTTTTGGTTTCAGCGACGAGATTGATCTTTTTTTTCCAATTTACCTTCATGATAATCTCATCCCGCCATTGACTGGTTTATTCCTTACTTTAATATCGACACTTGTGACCCCTATTTGATCCCGATAAGCAAAGACATATCATAAATCTTCCTGCATACTAATTAATATAGCAGATTTTCCACATCATTGCAACAGTTCGCCGGAGGCCTTCAGGTTCAGCAGCGTTATCTCATTCCCCGGATCGAGATCCCGGGCAAGATGAAAGGCCCTCAGCGCCTCTGCCATATTTCCCATCGACATGTAAGCTATGCCCGCAAGGGTGTGCAGCATCGCTCTTTGTGAATCGTCGATTCCCGGTACGGAATCAAGGCATCTTCGCACTTCAAGGAGCCCCCCTTCAAAATCACCGCTTTTAATCTTCGCATGTGCAAGGTTGTAGTACGCCTCGTAGCGATAGGGAAAAGCCTCGATCAGCTCGTTGTACAGTTCGTGGGTATTTTGAAGATTTTCGATCTGCGCAAGCCTGAGGGACGCAGTATAATAGAGATTGAGGTTTGAGGTGGTGTTACGAACTTTTATGAGAGCTTTTTTCGCCCGTTCGGCCTGTCCCATGTCCAGGTATACTGCGGCAATGGCGGCCTGCGCTCTGTCGTTCCCAGGTTCCAGGCTTTCCATCCTGTGATAGAGCTGCAGTGCATTGGCATACCTCCCGTGTTTCAGGTACATACGAGCGGCACGGTCAAGTATCCATGCCTTATCCCCCGCAAGGGAGAGAGCACGATCCATGCTCTCCCTGGCCTCAGCTTCAGAACCAAGCAAGAAGTTGATATCTGCAGCACATAGGTAAGGCAGTGGGTCCTGCGGGGCAAGCTTGAGATATTCATCGCACTGCTTTAGCGCTTTCCCATACTCACCCCTGTCTGCGTAGAGCATTGCTAGATTGCCGAGGGCAGCGCTCTGCGTCGGGTCCTGTGCCGCCTTCCGGTAGAAGGATTCTGCGCCTTCGGGATCACCCTGTGCAAGTAAAAGGTCACCGATCACATAGCCCATCCATCCCTCCGGCACCTGCTCATACAACCTGCTGAACAGGGCCAAGGCCTCCGAATAATTGCCGCCCCGGTAGAGGGCCTGGCCGAATAGATCATAGTAGTTGCTGTTTAAGTCATGACCAGGGGCGTCTTTAAGAGTCCTGAGCAATCCGGCTGCCTCCTCATACTGTCCCTCCCTCAGGAGGATGAGCGCTGCATTGAATCGCAATTCAGGATTTGAAGGAAACACATCAATCGCAGCCTTCAGGTAATCAAGCGCTCTCCTTTGCTCTCCTGAATATTCAAGGGTTGCCAGGCTGTGGTAGCAGATTCCTCTCAAGACCTCCGGCGTTCGGGAATCTGAAACAATCTCATTTAGAATTCTCAGGGACTCCTGAGGCTTCCCCTCACGATGGAGGAGCATTGCGAGGTTGTAATCGATGAGGGGATCGGCACCTCTCCCTCTTTCATACAGTGAAAGCGCCCTTCCGGGATGTTTTGAACCGTAGTGAATATTGCCGGAAAAAAGCAGGGCGGGTGTAAAATCTTCCCTCAGTGAAAGGGCCATTTTCACATAAGTCCGGGCCCTGTCCCATTCACCACTCTTTGAGCTGGCAACTGCAGCATTGTAGTATGCAAAAACATTCTTCCTGTCCAGGGAGAAGGATTTCATGTAGAAGTCCAATGCCGCTTCAAAATCTGCCTTCCTGAAATGCAGATTCCCGAGATACAGTGAAGCGAGGCTTCGTACCTTCTTCTTTTTTGAGTGTTCAAAAACATTCGAGAGTAGAATCTCGGAGCGATCGAAGTTATCTAGCCTGTAGTGGTACACCCCTTCCTGCAGAGCCTGATCGAGAACGGCAGGTTCTCCCGGAGGAGATGCCTTTTCCCGCCTTTGAACAATCAGGTAGGCAAACATACTGATAAGGATCAGGAGGGCTATGAGCGACAATTCAACAAGACGTCGCCGGTGCTTTTTCGCAAGCTGACGCAGTGTGTTAAAAACCGCTTTTACCGCTTTTCCCCTTTTCTTTTCGTATTCCATCAAGAACCCCATTTACGAACCGATACGAATCATCGCTGCCAAATATCTTCGCTATGTCCACCGCTTCATTGATGATGACGGTATCGGGAACATCCTCCTGGTAGAAGAGGGAAAAGGTGGAAAACCTGAGAATCGCCCTGTCAACAAAAGACAGGCGGTCAAGGTCCCAGTGTTCAAGCTGCTTCTTGATGCTTTCATCTATAGACTGGAGGTGATTAACAGTCCCCTCGATAAGGGTTTGAGCAAAATCCAGGGTCGCCCTGTCGTACTTCTTATCACACCAGTCAAAGTAGAGCACATCATCGAGCTTTCGATTGCAAATATCGAGCTGGTAGAGACCCTGCATTGCCAGGATGCGCGCATTTCTTCGTGAGCCCAAAGATCACTCCATCTCCAACACATACTGGATTTTGGCCGCTTCTCGTGCCCCCAAAAGCCAGGTATTGAAGGCTCGTTCCCCTTTCTGTTTGAGGAAATAGCTTTTAACGTTCTCGTAGGCCTGTTCGAAGGAGAGCTGTTTTTTTTCGCTCTTTTTCACAACTTTAAAAATATAGTAGCCTTCCTGGAACCTGATCGGGGGAGCAATTTCTCCACTGGATAGGGAAAAGAGTAGGTCCACCTGCTCCGGTCTCATGAAGGAGAGGAGCTGTTCCCGGGTGAAGGAACCAAGGTACCCCCTGTTTTTTTCCTTGCTGGCAGCCATTGAGTATTTCAAGACAAGCTCCTCAAAGTTTGATGCTTTCGAAGCCTCCTCATAGACATCCACCACCCTTTTCTTGACAGCGAGGGCTTCCTGGTAGGGTATATCTTCAGCAACCGGGATATAAATCTGGGCAAGCTCGACAGAAGCAGGTATAGTGAAAAGACGTCTGTTTTCAGGGTTTTCATAGAACTCCCTCAGCTCTTTTTCCGTAAGCCTTTTTACCTCGTTTGAAATTATGTAGTTGATAAGCCGTGTCCTCAGAATATCTGTCCTGTACTGTTCCTTCAACTCCCTGAGGGTGATGTTTTCACGCTCCAGTTCTTTTGCAAACTCTTCATCAGTAATATCCTGCTGTTTTTTGACATCGGTAACGATCTTATCAAGCTCGTTTTTGGTAACAATAATGCCCCTCTTTTCTGCCTCCCCCATGATAAGCAGATTGTCAATAAGCCTGTTCATAACCTCCTTTTTTCCGGGTTCCGGGGCTCCCATAAGCACAGCCTGGTTCTTCATTCGCTCATAAGCCCTGTTAAACTCATTAGTCGTGATAATGTAATTCCCTACTTTACAGGCTATCCCGTTCACTATCTCTGCCCACGCCCCTGAAAGGAGGATGAAGATAAGGGGGATGCTAAAAAGCCCTGCTTTCATTTTTAGGATGAAAGGCATTGTTTCCTCTCCTGTTTTATGTTCAGGTGCACCCACAAAGATATCAGCACACGACATTGAGCACTTCACCCACAAAGATATCAGCACACGACATTGAGC
>CAZPCG010000063.1:4238-8623 GCA_964584875.1 uncultured Spirochaetota bacterium | reverse complement strand
ATAAAAAATGGCTCATAACCATATCCTGTAAAAAGGCTTTCGAGCTCCTGATGGCTTATCCGAGCCAGTACGGTTGGATTTGCAATCTTGTATCCATTCAGGTGGAGAATAGGGAGGACAGCTCCATCGGTAACTGGATTTAAGAACTTGTTTGAGTGCCAGGCCGTGGCAAGCGGACCCGTTTCTGCTTCCCCATCCCCGACAACACAGGCAACGATCAGGTCAGGGTTGTCAAAGACCGCTCCGTAGGCGTGAGAAATGGCATACCCCAACTCGCCTCCTTCATGGATCGAACCTGGAGTCTCTGGAGCAGCATGGCTGGGAATTCCACCTGGGAAGGAGAATTGCTTGAATAGCCTTTTCAGGCCCTCTTCATCCTGGGACACATCCGGGTAGTACTCGCTGTATGTTCCCTCAAGGTATGTATTAGCCACCATAGCCGGCCCACCATGGCCGGGACCTGCGATAAAGATCATATTGAGGTCATATTTTTTGATCACCCTGTTCAGATGTACATAAATGAAGTTAAGGCCAGGCGTTGTACCCCAGTGCCCTAAAAGTCGAGGCTTTATATGGTCTATTGAGAGGGGTTTTTTGAGTAGAGGGTTGTCATGGAGATATATCTGTCCTACGGAAAGATAGTTTGCTGCCCTCCAGTATGCGTTTATCTTTCGAAGCTCATCATTAGAAAGGGAGCCTTTCTCATCTACGTAGCTTTTTTGTTTTTCTGCCATATTTTACTCCTTACTCCATTGTTCTCGAGGGATTACAGGTAATTTATAACTTTCAATTTTTTGGTAAAGTATTTTATTTAAACTTACATCGAGGGTATAAGCAAAACCATTATTGAAATATATACCTTGATATTTCGGTTGATATAACCGAATTTTCAATACATCAGGTTAAAGCGCCCAAGATATACATTGCAGACAGCGGTCTGCTGCATACCCTCCTTGGCCTTAAAACCTTCTCAGACCTGGAAGCACACCCGAAAGTCGGAGCATCGTGGGAAGGTTTCGGTCTGCACCAGATTATTCGCCGGCTGGGGGCCGGAGCCGATGAATGCTTCTTCTGGGCTACCCATGGGGGAGCCGAACTGGACCTTCTGGTTGTCAGAGGACAAAGGCGGATGGGGTTTGAAATAAAGCGAACCACCGCTCCAAAAGTAACACCTTCGATGGTGCATGCGTTGTCGGACCTTAAGCTTCGATCCATAGATGTCATCCATGCGGGAGAGACAACTTTTCCAATGGGCGAAAAAATCCGTGCGATAGCTTTCACACGTATTCTTGAAGACATCCACCCCCTGAGATAGTGATGAAAATGGGAATTGGCTTTGTGTCAAGAAAATTACTAAACCCAAGAATCTGGTGCCCTTCACTTGCTGGAAGCAAGCGTTAAGATCTTTTTTCGGAGATGCAGGGGAGGTACCGAGGCTAAAGGTATCTTTTTTCGGCAAGCTCTTCCCTGTTTGTTTCTGTCACAATAATGAGAGTCACGTCTTTGCGCGCCTTCACCGACTCGATGAACCAGTTCCCCTTTAATGCGATCGAGCCGATGAGGGGGCGGCCTGAGTCGAGGACATTCAGGAGCGCATCCCGGAAGAGCGGTGAAAAGCACTCCATTTTCCCGATTTCATCAATAACGACGATATCCCCCGGATTCCCGTACTCCATGGATGGAACGGCAATGTGATCGATATCTTCGATGTTTACCCCGTACCTTCCTATCCTGAACTGGCCCTTAATGTCAACATGGGCGAGTAATCCCCGCTTCCCGTCGAGGGTCTCGATAGAAAACCCTGTTCTCATCCCCCTTTCCCTGATCTCACGGGTGAAGAAGCCCGTTGCGGGTCTCTTAAGACGCTTGATCACTTTCTCAATGAGTGTGGTTTTGCCGCATCCAGGCTTTCCGGTGAAGAGGATGTTTTTCACGTTCATCCCTGCTTCTGCTCGGCCTTAGTGTTTCCGCTGTGCGCGTGCAAATGAAGGTGAAACGCTGAAATCAGATTCTCAATAAGCCGATAACATTAAAGGTTCTATCGAAGTAAATCTCATTATGTTCAATTTGGTAAAAAGATTATACAATATTTTCATTCTCTTCTCTATTTTTGTTTCTGCAAATTGCATCTGCCATCCTCGATGGGCAGAGCTTTTTTTTGGATGAGTAGCCATAGGGGAGATACATATTCTCACTTGTTTCTTTTCACCCTTGATGTTGCTTTTTGGGGAGAAGTGTCATATCATTATATACAAATGGAAAGACAGGCATTTCCCACCGTTGACGATTTGATCGTTGCAGATCGATTCAGAAGCGGCGATATCGAGCGCATAAGAAAAGCGTTTGAGTTTGCATCCGAAGCTCACCGGTCGCAGAAGCGGCTTTCAGGTGAGCCCTTTATAACCCATCCCGTCAACGTTACAAAGATTCTCATCGATATGGGTTTTGACGCCACGGTCGTAATTGCTGGCCTTCTCCACGATACGGTTGAAGATACGGGGGTGACGCTCCGGAGGATACGGGAGGAGTTTGGCAGCGAGATTGCAGATCTCGTCGACGGGGTGACGAAGATATCCCGCATAAGGTCTGAGAACATCAAGCAGCGGCAGGCAGAAAACATCCGCAAGATGCTCCTCTCGATGGTAAACGATATTCGAATAATCCTGATAAAGCTTGCCGACAAGCTCCACAACATGCGAACCCTCGAGTACCTCGACAGGCAGAAAGCCCAGCAGGTTGCCCGTGAAACGCTCGACATCTATGCTCCCCTTGCTGGAAGGCTCGGTATGGCGAGGGTGAAGGTGGAGCTTGAGGACCTTGCGTTGAAATACCTGGAGCCTGCCTTTTACGAAGATCTGAAAAACTACATCGTGCAGACCAAGGAGGCCCGTGAGCGCTACATCAAGAAGGTGAAGCAGATACTCCACAGGGAATTCGCGCAGTACGGGGTTAAGGCGGTGATCTACGGGAGGGCCAAGCACTTCTACAGCATATACAGGAAGATGAAGGATAAGGAAAAGACCTTTGATGAGATATTCGACCTCTTCGCTCTAAGGATCATCACAGGGTCGGTGAAGGAGTGCTACGAGGTGCTTGGTGTCGTGCACAAGCACTGGATGCCGGTGCGGGACCGCTTCAAGGATTATATTGCAATGCCGAAGGCAAACATGTACCAGTCCCTGCACACAACGGTCGTTGGGCCCGAGGGGAAATCCCTCGAGGTCCAGATACGAACTGACAGCATGGACCTGATAGCGGAAGAGGGGATCGCAGCCCACTGGGCCTACAAGGAGGGTGCGAAGTTTTCAGGCGTCCAGAAGGAGCTGAAATGGCTCAATAAGCTTAAGGGCTGGAAGGAGAACCTTGACAATCCGGCCGGATTCATGGAGGACCTTCAAAAAGATTTGCTCGTTGAGGAGATATACGTATTCACGCCGAAGGGGGATGTAGTTGAGCTTCCGATCGGGTCAACACCCATTGATTTTGCCTACAAGATTCACACAGAAATCGGCCATCACTGCATCGGGGCCAAGATCAACGGCCGGATTGTTCCCCTGCGCAAGCCGCTTCACAGTTGTGAGGTGGTTGAGATCCTCACTTCGAAAAACGCAACCCCGAGCCGCGAATGGCTGGACGTTGTGAAGACATCAAAGGCCAGACACAAGATCAGGGTCTTTTTCAGCAGGATCGATGGTGTCAGGGACGAGGAGAGACCCCTCGAGCAGGAAAAGGAATCGACTGAGAAGAAGGTAAAAAAGACACGAGGTGTGACTCGTGCAAAGAAGGGTATAAAGGATTACCTGCTCGTTGCGGAAGGCGAAAAGAACGTGCAGATAAATCTTGCAAGATGCTGCAGCCCCCATCCGGGAGATGACATCACAGGCTATATTACGAGGGGCAAGGGGATTACAGTCCACAGGGTAACGTGTAAAAACCTCAGGGCTATCAGGGACTGGCAAAGCAGAATGATCAATGTAGAATGGGAGGAGAAGAGCAAAAAGATGTACACCCTTGCAATTGCCTCCAGGGATCGATCCGGACTTCTCATGGACATCTCAACCGCTATTGCAAGCTTCAACGCCAACATCATAGAGTTACACCTCAAAGCCAATCATGGCGCACAGGTGAGGATTTCCTGCCGTGTTCAGGTCATCGATGAGCAGCAGCTCAAGATGATCATCAATGCTCTCCAGGCAATACCGGAAGTTACCTCGCTGGAGTACCGTTAGATACTTTCTCAATCGTTCTACCCTATCTCCTTTTGCAAACCTGCTGTGTCAGATATAAAAAGGGTCATCTGGAAGATGAGTACCTGTATCGGGATTGCTTCGTCATTCGCCTTCGGCTCCTTCCTCGCAATGACAGCCTTTTTAATTTTTATCTGG
>CAZPCG010000063.1:0-4228 GCA_964584875.1 uncultured Spirochaetota bacterium | reverse complement strand
AATATAGAAATTTTGATTGACAAGTTTTTTTATGAATGTATTATTAAAGAATATTGTGGGGAAAAGTGGGAAATTTTCCCATAAAGTGGTATATTATACCATCATAAAGTGCTTCAGGTCGAGAGTTGACGCCAGGCTACCCTGGCAGTGGTGAGGAAAGAAGAAGGGCGTTTGCCATGTTCATCGGAGAGTACAGACACACGCTGGATGAGAAGGGGAGGCTTGCCATACCCGCAAGGCTCAGGTACTCAAGGATAGGAGAGGAGGAGGTCTGGGTTGCCACCAAGGGATTCGATCACTGCCTCTTTGTTTATCCGAAGGAAGAGTGGAGCGCCATTATTCAGAAGCTCAACGATCATCTCACGCTTACGAAGAAGGAAGATCGATCTTTTTTGAGAATGTTTGTGTCCCCTGCAAATGAGCAGGTCGTTGACAGGCAGGGAAGAATAGCGGTACCCCAGAGCCTGAGGGAGTATGCCGGAATTCAGAGGGAAGTGGTTATTCTCGGCGCTATTAAAAGAATAGAGGTATGGAGCGAAGAAAACTGGAACCGGTACAGGGAGGAGAATGAGAAGAATTTCGATGTGCTCGGTGAAAAGATTGCGGACCTGGGGCTTTAGGAGGGACGATGATCGTGCACAAACCTGTTATGCTGGAACAGGTTCTGGATTCTCTGGACATCAGGGGCGATGATATCGTTGTTGACTGCACCCTTGGGGAGGGAGGGCATGCGTCTGCCTTCCTGCACAGGCTGAATAGGGGTTCCCTCGTGGGCATTGAACAGGACGAAGAAATCTTCGGGAGGGCCTGCGAGAGGTTGAAGGATTTTGGTGAAATGTTCATACCGGTGCGGGACAATTTTTCCAATCTGAAGAGAATCATCGGGGGAATATTCCCCGATGGCGTCGATAAGATCTTCTTCGACCTCGGCATATCGATGTACCACATTAAGATAAGCGGGAGGGGTTTCTCCTTTTCAAGGAGTGAGCCGCTTGATATGCGCCTTGATATGGCAAAATCGCTGAAGGCATACGATGTTGTCAACCGTTTTGACTGGAAGAAACTCTCCGAGATCATATGGGCTTATGGGGAAGAGAGGCATGCAAATCGCATTGCCCGTGGCATAGTGAATGAGAGGAAGAAAAAACCAATTACCACATCGACCGAGCTCGCCGATATTGTTAAGAGAGAGATACCTAGGAAGCTCTGGCCTCGTAACATTCATCCGGCCACAAAGACGTTCCAGGCAATTCGCGTATTTGTGAATGACGAAATTGAGATTCTTGAAAAGGCGCTGCGTGACGGCATAGATGTTTTAAAACCGCGGGGCCGTATATGCGTGATCAGCTTTCACTCCCTGGAGGACAGAATTGTAAAAACTGTATTTTCTGACCTGGGCAGGGGGTGTAATTGTCCACCCGACTTTCCGGTATGTGTTTGCGGAGGCAGGCGGGTCATAAAGGTGCTGTCCAGAAAGCCTTTCCTTCCCGGTGAGGATGAGCTTACTAAAAATCCCGCCTCCAGGAGCGCCCGGCTGAGGTTTGCCGTCAAGCTGGATGAACAGAGCTCCCATCAGAATGCTGTTTCCCATACACAGGGGGAAATGAAGTTCAGTGCCTAGCGATATGCACACAGCAGACGATGTCAATTTACGGATCGTGAAGAGGCTGGTAAAGCTCACCTGTTTCATCGCAGTGCTGTTCACACTGTTCTTCTGTATAACATGGCAGAACATACAGGTTCAAAACATGAACAGGAAGCTTAAGGAGCTGTCCCGGGTCCGCAATGAGCTCGAGAAGTCGATTTATCTAAAAAATTTAGAGCTGTCAGGTCTTATTTCCCGGGAGAGAATGAGAAAGATAGCCGTTGAGGAGCTTGGTATGGTTCCGATAACATATCGGGATGTGAAGGTCATCGTCTATTAGGATAATCGTGGAGAGGTCACGGCCGGGATGCAGCGCATTAAGCTCGCAGAGATTTTTCGTGATCTGCCCATAGATTTCATCAGCAACAGGAAGGTATTTGAAGACGCTTCGATTTCTTCCATATCGACTGATTCAAGGTCTTTGAAAAAGGACGATCTGTTCATAGCCCTGGCAGGTGAGAGCTTCGATGGGCATAGCTTCGTATCCGATGCTGTCGGAAAAGGTGCAGCAGGGGTTGTCTTTGAATCTGGAAAGCTTGAGTCTATAAAGAGAGAAATAGAAAGTTCTCCCGGCGTTCTCTTTATAGGTACCCCCGATACTCGTATCATACTCGGCCGGATGGCGCAGAATTACCTGCAGAGGTTCGGGGTGCACAGGATTGCTGTTACCGGTTCTGCGGGGAAGACGACAACCAAGGCGCTCATCCACTCTGTTCTTTCACAGCGTTACCGGGTGATTTCAAGCATACAGAGCTACAACAACGACATCGGTGTGCCGAAGACCATCTTCAATATCGATGGACTCACCGAGGTGCTGGTGCAGGAGCTGGGGACGAACAATCCGGGTGAGATAGCCTACCTTGCCGGCATACTGAAACCTGACTTTGCGCTGATAACGAATATCGGCCCGGCCCACATCGGCTTTTTCGGGAGCGAGGAGAACATAGCCAGAGAAAAGAAGGAGGTCTTCAACGTTCTCGATGAGCGTGGTACCGCATTTGCGAACGCCGAGGACAGGTACTTCCGCTTCTTGACTGAGGGCCTTGCGGCCAGGGTGAGGAGCTTTGGCCTCTTGCGGGGAGACCTTTACCCTGAGAGGATAGAGCAGGCAGGGCTTGGGGGCACTGAGTTTGTGCTCTACGGTGAGAGAGTTCGCCTGAGATTGCCGGGAATGCACTGGGTTTTGAATGCAACTGCCGCTGCCCTCGTTGGAATGGAGCTCGGGCTCACCGTTGGAGAGATCAAGAGAGGCATAGAGGGCTATGCACCTGAAAGCGGCAGGGGGACGTTACTTCAAAAAAGCGGGTACACCATCATTGATGAAAGCTACAATGCGAATCCGCTTTCCGTAACCGCAGCCCTGGAGCATGTGGGTGGAATCAGCACGGCGGGAAAGAAGATATTTGTGTTTGCCGACATGCTCGAGCTCGGGGAGCAGTCGGCGTTTTACCATGAGGCCGTGGCAAAGACCATCATGGAGAACGGCATAGACGTCTTATATACCCTGGGGAAGGAGTCACAGCTGACTGCCGAGGCGTGCAGGAAAGCAGGGCACGGCCTGGTGCAGTCGTTCATTGAGCTTGACGCAGTTGTCGGGGTGCTGCAAAAGACCCTGTGCACAGGGGACCTCGTGCTTGTAAAAGGGTCCCGTGCTATGAGACTTGAGAGGGTCGTACAAGCGCTCCTCTCATGAGCAACTCCCATCAAAAGCCTGATGCTGCTCAGTATTATGATGGGGCGTGGAGGGGGGATCTTGTTTTACTACTTTCTCTATCCACTGTACGATAAGTTTTTTGCCTTCAATGTATTTCGCTATATCACCTTCAGGTCTGTGTATGCCACGATAACGGCCATTCTCATCTGTTTCATATTTGGTCCCCCCCTGCTTAAGAAGCTGCGCGATTTTGGAATAGGAGAAAGGGTCAGGGAGGATACTCCAAGCAGCCATGAGAAGAAGGCGGGAACACCCTCGATGGGCGGTCTTTTGATTCTCCTTTCGATTCTCGTTTCAGTCGTGCTGTGGGGGAACCTCTCCAATCAGTACACGATCCTCATATCCATTGCAACCTTCGGGTATGGACTTATTGGATTTTTCGATGATTATCTCAAGTTTGTCAGGAAGAGTTCCAAGGGACTCAGGGGCAGGTTCAAGTTCGCAACCCAGATACTTCTCTCAACGGCCATTGCGCTCTACATCTTCTTCGGTCAGGGCAGGGGGGATGAAACGGTGCTTCTCTATGTTCCATTCATCAACACACCGATTGTTGATCTTTCTTACTTCTATATACCCTTCGCGATTGTTCTTCTCGTAAGTACATCGAATGCTGTCAATTTGACGGACGGGCTGGATGGCCTTGCGATAGGGTTGGTCATCTTTGTCTTCGTGGCCTATGCGGGGCTCAGCTATCTCACAGGTCACATAAGGATAGCCGAATACCTGCGCATCCCCTATATACCTGACAGTGCCGAGCTTACTGTTTTCTGCATGAGTATTCTCGGCGCAGGCGTTGGGTTTTTATGGTTCAATACCCATCCCGCAGAAGTGTTCATGGGAGATACGGGTTCCCTCTCCCTGGGAGGGGC
>CAZPCG010000062.1:0-8628 GCA_964584875.1 uncultured Spirochaetota bacterium | reverse complement strand
ATCCTGTAGCGAGCAAATATCTGAAAAGGGGCTATGGAGGTATGGTTGTTTTCGGTATCAGGGGTGGGAGGAAGGTCGGTGAGAGATTTATCGAGAACCTCAAGCTGTTCTCACATCTTGCGAACGTGGGAGATGCAAAGAGCCTTGCCCTGCACCCCGCAAGCACATCCCATTCCCAGCTTTCGGAGGAGGAGCAGCTCAGAGGGGGGCTTACGCCGGACCTCGTTCGTCTCTCAATCGGGCTGGAGAATGTCGATGATATCATCTACGATCTTGAACAGGCACTTGAAAAGGTGTGAAGAGGAGGTGTATCGTGGGAAAGTACTTCGAGGATAATTCCTATTCAATCGGGCAAACACCGCTCGTGAAGTTGAACAGGATCACCGGCAGGGGGAAAGCCATCATCCTGGCAAAAATCGAGGGGCGAAATCCTGCCTATTCTGTTAAATGCCGCATAGGAGCGTCAATGGTTTGGGATGCTGAGAAGAGGGGAGTGCTCAAGCATGGCAAGGAGATCATTGAACCGACGAGCGGCAATACCGGCATCGCCCTTGCCTTCGTTGCTGCAGCCCGGGGATACCCCCTCACCCTGACAATGCCCGATACCATGAGCATTGAGAGGAGGAAGCTGCTGAAGGCCTTTGGGGCAAATCTCATTCTCACCGATGGTGCTCTGGGTATGAAGGGGGCTGTTGAGAAAGCTGAGGAGCTGTACAACTCTAACCCCGGGATGTACGTACTTCTTCAGCAGTTCAAGAATCCGGCCAATCCATACATCCATGAAACCACCACGGGCCCTGAGATATGGGACGATACGGAGGGTGGTATCGACGTGCTCGTGTCCGGAGTTGGAACAGGCGGTACGATTACGGGTGTTTCACGATACATCAAGGGGAAGATGGGGAAGCCGATCGTTTCCGTTGCAGTCGAGCCGGCGCACAGCCCGATCATAACCCAGAAGATGCGAGGTGAGGAGCTGAGGCCAGGTCCCCACAAGATACAGGGGATTGGTGCAGGCTTCATCCCGGATGTGCTTGACCTTTCTATGGTCGATCGGGTTGAGCAGGTGGATAATGATGAAGCCATTGAGTTTGCCCGCCGCCTTGCGCGGGAGGAGGGTATCGTCTCGGGGATTTCATCTGGCGCTGCCTGTGCGGTTGCAGTGAGGCTCGGTGAAATGGAAGAGTTTGTGGGGAAAACGATCGTCGTGATACTTCCAGATTCCGGGGAGAGATATCTATCCACGATGCTTTTTGAGGGGCTCTTCGATAGCACAACCGGGCTTTGATGACCTTGAGCCTCATCTTAATCCTCCAGGGGCATCAGAGAGGTAGGTGCGATATTCAACCACGGGGAGTGAGAAGGAGTTTCATGAGAGGTATATCTTTTCTGCGAGCTTTTTTCCAGTTGGGGTAAGAAAGACTTTATCGATAACGGCCTGAAGCTTCTCCCTGTCCCTTGTTTTTACCTCGTCCCTGAGGTTAACGAGCCAATCCGCATCGTAGAGTATCTTGAAATTGCCCGTATTGATGACGCCTGGGGAATGATGGTGGGCGATGATCTCGCATATCTCATCGATGTACTCAAGCTTGAGCCCGAGCTTCAGCAGCAGCTTTCTTGCAACACCCGGGCCTTCCTTCTCCTGGAGATGGCCTGCTGAAGAGCCGTACTTTTCCTCTGCAACCTTTATCCCCACGTCGTGCAGGATGCTTGCCGGCATCAGTATATGCCAGTCTCCCTTCTCTTCTTTCAGGAGTTCCTGCACCCAGTGCATCACCTGTTTTGCATGCTCGATCCTGCGGGTATCTTCCCCGAAGAGCAACTCGATATCCCGAAGCAATTTTTCCTTAATGGTCTCTGATCTGTTTTTCATGAAGTTATTGTATGCCTCCTCGCCTACACAATTTGCTGCGAGCTTGCACCACTCAAGGCAGCTCTGGTCCTGGTAGCGCATCACCACCGTTTTGCACGACGGGCAAACCCCTCTCAGCTCGTCGGTCCATATCTCAACCTCGCTTCCGCAGTTCGGGCAGTCGAAGAGCTCTGGTTTTGGCTGCCTGATCTGCTTTGCTCCCGGACAGATCGTGTGCATTTTCATCTGCCTTTTTTCTAAAAACATTGAGTCTCCTTCAGCTTTCGGTCAAGGGGAAAAATAGAGTTTTCGAACCTCCTCTTCAAGCTTCAGGGCAAACTGCCCGTGGTCTTCTTCTGTAAAAAAAAGAGGTTTTCCGAATGAAACACTAACCTTTCCTCTTCGCGGCAGACGCCTCCCCGGGGGCAGAACCTCGTACATACCCTTTATGGCAATGGGAAAGACCGGCGCTCCGGTCCGCTCCGCAACTACGGCAATGCCTCCCTTGAAACGCTCGATTTCCCCGCTTTCGCTCACCCTTCCCTCGGGGAATATTAAAATCCAGCACCCGCTGTCAAGCAGCTCCCCCGAGTATTCGAGGCTTGGCCTGTATGCCGCCCCCTGGGGGAAAGGGTAGACCTGGAAGAGAAATATAAGGAGATGGTAGAAGAGGCCATGCATGAATCGTTTGAGGTGCGAAGGTTCTCCATGCGTTTTATCTCTTTTACCGGCTGTGCGCACCCTTTCACTCTTTGCAACCCTCCCACGGCGGGTGAAATAGGCATAAAGCCTGTTCAGCCCCATTGCAGGTACGATGAGCTTCCGCCATGTCGGTGGAAGGGCAAGGAGCAGTGCGATCGGGTCAAGATCGGAGGTGTGGTTTGCGCAGAGTATCCGGGGCCCATCCACCTCCCTCAGGTTTTCAAGGCCCGATACTTCCACCCTGCAGATCAGACGAAAGAAGGGAAGGATGGTGCCGCCCCGGATGATTCCCCGCATTAGCCTGACCGGTCCTCTCCTGGCCCATCTGGGCATGGGCAGTGAGATTGATTGTGGTGGGTTAAAGGCCAGGGATTCGATCTCCCTCATCGTTGTGTCAGGGCCTATGAGCGTCTCGTCGAGGCTGACACCGTATCTCTGCTCGATCCTGCTCACCACTTCGACGAGATCGAGGGAGTCAAGTCCAAGGTCGATGCCGAGTTTCGCATCCGGGTCCTGAGAACCCGGGATGAGGTCTTCGAGGAGATGTCCTTCCGGGGCTTTTTCCCTCCCTGCCTCCAGGACCTTCCGTATTACTTCCGGTTTTCGGACCTTTAAAGTGGCGGTTCGCGGGAAGTCAGCCTCCTCCCATAGTGTGTACCCCTTGATTCTCTGGTGTCTCTGGAGTTTCAAGTTTGAGACCCTGATGATCCTGTCGGGATTTGCCCCGGATTCAATGAGCAGCACGGCATGCACCGTTTCGCCATCCGGTCCCGGTTTCCCGAAGACGACGCTCTCCCTGACGCCCTCCTGGGCATTCAGCACATTTTCGACATCCTCAGGGTATACATTGTGCCCGTCTGAGGTCAGGATCATCTCCTTTTTTCTTCCCCTTATGAACAGGTGGCCTTCTTCGTCAATTTCACCGATGTCGCCCGTCCGAAGCCATCCATTTTTTAAAACCGAAGAGGTAAGTGCAGGGTCGTCGAAATACCCCGCCATGATGTTTTCTCCCCTGATGAGGATCTCCCCGTCGTCTTCAACCCTCACCTCCTGCCCGGGGAACAGCTTACCGACGGAGCGGCGGTTGTGCCTGAAGGGGTTGAAAAGCGTCACCATGGGTGCAGTTTCAGTAAGTCCGTAGCCCTGAAACACAGAGAAGACCGTCCTCCGCCAGAACTCGTGGGTTTCTGGATCAAGGGGCGCCCCTCCGACGATGAATGCCCAGAAGTGCAGCCCCATGATGCGGTGTATATCGTGGAAGAAGAAAACCCTGAGGGGATAAGTGAGGTTCACCCATTTGTCCCACCGCCTCTGGAATGAATCAAGCCTGCGGCGGGTTTTCAGCTCGGCCTTCACATGATCTGCCAGCAGTTTCATGACACGGGGTACCGTGATTAGCGCAAGTATCCGATCTCTCCTGATTGCCCGCAGGAGGGATGCGGGTGAGGTATCCTGGCTGAAGTAGATGGTGCTCCCGATGAGAATTGGGAGGAATATGCCTGTTGCCTGCCCGAACATATGGCTGTAAGGAACTGTACAGAGGATCCTGAAAGGCGTCAGGAACTTCACCAGCCCAAGCCTCCTTTCAATTCCCTCCCTGATGGGATTCAGGTTTGAGAGGATGTTTTTGTGGGTTAGCATTACTCCTTTCGGTTTTGAATACGTACCCGAGGTAAACACGATCTCTGCAAGATCCTCCCTGGAAACCTCTTCGGCTTCAGGCTGCAGCCCTTCTTCGACTGCCCTTCTGGCAATTTCTTCGATGTCCTTAAAGAGGATAAAGCCCTGCGGTGCAACTGGAAGCTCCTGAAGCTTACCATGTTCACACTCGCTTAAGCCCTGTCCGGGTATTTTCTCAGAACTCTCATGATCTGTAGAAGCCGGGCCCCTGACGGGGCTTTCTGTGATGATGAGGGTGGGGGATGCCTTTTTAATGATGCTGTCGATAAACTCCGCAGGCGACTGGGTATCAAGGGGTACTACCACTGCGCCCCTGTGCAGAACAGCGAAAAACGAGACCACCCACTCCGGGCCCGGTCTTCCCATGACGAGCACTCTGTCACCCTTCTTTATCCCCCTCCGCTTCAACTCAAGGCTGAGCCCGAGTATCGCATAGCGCACCTTACCGAAGGTCCATGAGTCCTTCCGGTACCCCCTGTACCCAACCATGTAGGTACGGTCCTTCCAGCGCTTCATCAGATCGATGTATTCGTTTAAATTAGGGTATTCCATGGCGTGCCCCTAAAGGAAAGATCTCAGAATTGTTGCCCCTTTGGTGCAGATGCGGTACTCATCCACAGCGCCGGGTATGAGTAGCGTTTCCCCCGTCCGGAAATCAACGGCACCCTTCGCATACTCTACCGTTCCACATCCATAGATAATATTCAGGGCATGAAAGTGCGCCCCTTCGAAGCGGCAGGTAAAATCACGGGTGCATCTCAAGAAATCGACGTTGAAGAAATTACCCCGTATGAGTACTGCCGGTTCATCAACCTTCGTTCTATCGTAGTTGATGAATAGCTCTCCCATGTGCCGGTCGTAGCGTTCGGTGGGGAGGAAATTGATGACATCGAGCGCCTTTTCCATGTGGAGGGGTCGCGGCTTCCCATCCCTGCCGACCCTTCCCCAGTCGTAGAGCCTGTAGGTGGTGTCGGAATTCTCCTGTATCTCGCAGACCATTATGCCTTCGAGGAGGGCATGAACAGTCCCTGACTTGATGTAGATGAAATCCCCCTTAGAGACAGGGAGCCTGTTGATGCCGTCCTCTATTCTTCCCTTTTCGACGAGCTTGCTGAATATCTTCTTCGTAATGCCCTTTTTCAGTCCGAGGATCAGCTCGGCACCGGGAACAGCTTCCATAATGAACCAGCATTCATTCTTACCCAGCTCGGAGGGCCCTTCGTGAAGGCGGGCATACTCGTCATCGGGATGAACCTGAACCGATAGCTTCTGGTTGGCATCGATGTACTTGATGAGTATGGGAAATCTTCCATTTTCTGTTTTCGGGCTTATGGCCTCCCCATACTCCTTAATGAGCTCCCGCAGATTTTTTCCCCTGAGGCTGCCGTTTCCCACAACGCTCACATCTCTATCGTGATCGGATATTTCCCACGACTCTGCAACTATCGCCCCTTCAGGTATTTGCTTCCCGATTTTCTGCAGGTTACGTCCACCCCAGATATATGGTTTGTAGATAGGTTCGAACTTCAGGGGATAGAGATCAAAGTTTCTCACATTCATTCCTGTAGTAACAAGGCTATAAAAGTTGCATTTTTGTTCATGATGTTGTTATAATTCTATCCACATACCGGTTCTTTTTCAATGGTTTTAGACAAGAAGGCTGAATTGAGGAGGAAGGAATGGAAAGCGAGAATAGAAGGGTTGTTGCCATAGGTGCTCACCCCGACGATGTTGAGTTCATGTGCTCGGGCACCCTGAAGCTTTTGAGGGAAGAGGGGTATGAGATTTCGATTGGCGTTTTATCGAACGGAGATTGCGGCTCCATGAATGAATCCCCCGAGGATATCATTAAGATACGGCGTAATGAGGCTCTCGATGCCGCCAACCGGCTTGGGGCCGATTTCCACCCATTCGGCGAGCAGGACCTGCGGATCGAGTTTAACGATAGAACGATAATGATGGTAACCGAATATATAAGAACGACGGCCCCGCTCATCGTTTTTACTCATCCCCATGAGGACTACATGATTGATCATGAGGTGACGAGCAAGCTGGTGCGCACGGCCTGCTTTACCGCTCCTATACCAAATTATTTTACCCGCTCGGTGATGCCGCAGCCGAGAACATCCGGCATTCCGTACCTCTTTTACTGGTCACCCCTTGAGGGGAGAGACATTTACGGCGATTTTGTCGATCAGAACGTATATATAGATGTTACCGGGGTGATAGAGTTTAAAGTCGAAATGCTTGCCTGCCACAGGAGCCAGAGGGACTGGCTCCTGGAGCAGCACGGCATGGACAGTTATACCGAGACGATGAGGAATACGGCAAAGAGATATGGAGAGCGCTGCGGCTTCCCCTATGCCGAGGGGTTCAAGCAGCACCTCGGGAATGCCTATCCCCAGGACAACATACTGAAAAATATACTTGGTGAGAAGGTGAAGGGGAGGAGGCAGGCATGAGTTTCGAGATCGTTGGATGCGGTGGGATCGCGGAATTGCACTTATTTATTTATTCCATGATGGGGGAGGTGTATCATGACTGAAATTAACCTGCTGTCAACAATCAAAGGGTCGATGCTCGAGGATTTTTTCCCTAAGGGCTGGGACCTTGCAAAGATCGAACGCTGCTGCAGCAACAGCCCTGATGCGATCCAGAAGCGGGAGAAATGGTGGAACGCAAACTTCAGCGTTGTCCCCTGCGAAACCCTTGCCGACTTCGACGCCTTCATGGGGCATGAGATTGCCCTCCAGATAAAGAAGGCGAAGGACGAGGGAAAGCAGGTGGTTTTCATCCTCCCTGTTGGTCCCATGGGGATGTACCGCTGGGTCGTTTATTTTCTCACAAAGTGGGGGGTTGACTGCGGGCATGTGCACGGGTTCAATATGGATGAGTGGAGTGATGCGAATGGGAACACCCTGCCGAAGACGAACCCCGGAGCCTTCCAGTATGCCATGGAGCATGCCCTGTACAGGCCTTTGGGAAAGCTTACCGTGCCGGAAAACCAGAGGCATTTCGCAACGAAGAGGAGCCTGCCCCAGTACAGAGATCAGATATTTGAGCTGAAGGAGAAGGGCGCAAAGCTCATCGTGGTGTATGGTATAGGCCGGGTATTTCATATCGCCTTCTGGGAGCCGCACTTTGCCGAAGAGTTTGCGTCGGTCGGCGATTGGAAGGCCCAAACCCACAGGGTTGCGGCAAAGCTCCATCCTATGACCATCGAGCAGAACGCGATCACGAGCTTCAAGAGCAGGACTACCCTGGTGGCAGCCCGTGCAAACACGATTGGCCCGGGGCTCTTTCTCAAGGCGGACTATGCAATCGGAGGGGCCGACGGAACGCTCGGGCGGGGGATGATGTGGCAGGGCATGAGCCTGTGGGTGACGCTGAGATACGGCCCGGACATCTGGGTGCCTTCGAGCTTCATGCCGACCCTCCCCGGTGTGCTCTTCTTCCTGAAAGAGCTTGCCGGCCCGCTCGAGCCTGAGCTTCATTGATCGTTTGCCCGACATTCGGCCTGTCTGGAAGATAAATCGTTCAATTGATAACGTTGCTGTACAATTGAATTGAGCCACGATGAACCATCCACCTGAAAGGAAAAGGGGTAGTTACGCCTACGATGGGAGAAGGGCCCTCCCACGCATGCTCAGTTCAAGATGGCTTCAGGCCTTCCTCATCGTCAGAGCCCTGCTTGCAGCTATCTTCCATTTTACAATAAAGGAAGAGGGAGAAAGCAGCGAGCTTGAGCTGCAAGCCATCCACTGTGTGATGCCACAGGCCGATCGTTTTTCGGAAAAGAGGGGGGACCCTCCATTCAATGAGGCGTACAGGGAGGAGGATGGTGAGCTGTAGAAGGTTTGGTAAAAAGGAAGTTCACGGTGACAATCTTTAGAGGTAGTACCTACTGGAAAGGGGAGCAGTACATGGGAGCGGTAGAAAAAGCCAGGGTAAAAGAGGAGCGTGAGGTTTCAGAGGACTGCCGGCTGGGTGCAGTGGGGCGGAGGGACTTTTTGAGATGGTTTGCCTCCCTCTTATTTACATCCCTGGCATGCGCACCGCTTGTCGTCAGGGGGTTGTTTGCTGGAGAACCTTCCCACGAACCTGCGAAGAAGAAAGGCTGTATCATCCCTAGGGAGGGAAGCCACTACAAGAACCTCGCCGGATGATACGAAGATGACACGGGGTTGGAAATTATTTTATTTTTCTGAATCCCGGATGCCTTAGAACAAACAGCGTACCAAATCAAATGATGCAAAAAAAGAGGAGAAATATGAATACCGAAACCTATCGTTTCAAATTAGGGGCTTTCGAATGCATAGCCATAAGCGACGGCATCTACACTTATGGGCCTCCCGCCTTCCCACCCCCTGGCCCCGTGCGTTTCCACAAAGCGC
>CAZPCG010000061.1:6745-8629 GCA_964584875.1 uncultured Spirochaetota bacterium | reverse complement strand
TACAAGAGAATAGCGGATATATGCCTCTTCATAATCGGGATCTTTTCCGATTACGTCGATGCACGGTCCAAGCAGTACGCCTTCGAACACCCCCGCCTGAAAACGCTTTCGCAGAGGAACAGGGATGATTTCATGAAGGATGGGCAGTACTTCTACCGCGCCGCCTCAGAGCAGAAAATGGCCCAGATGCTCGAGATGAACAGAGTTCTCCAGCAGCTTTCTGAAAAGTTCATCCTGGTATCAAAACCGCTTAACTTCATGTCGCGTCATTACCTGGGATTACTCAAGGAAAAGTTCTTCCTTTGACATTCACAATGCCCCGTGATAATTTCATCTCGATGGATGAAACCTACCCCTCTTTCCTCACTCTCGAAAGCAACCCCTTCGATCCCCTGGAGCTTGCCTCCCACACAGAATCGATAGTCTCAAGCGGAGCGTCGAGAAGATACACCGACTTCTACTGCACCGGAGTGTACGGTGGCATCTCAACGGGATATACCGTCGGGTGCTGCCTGCGTTGCGTCTTCTGCTGGGTGAACTGGTCCAGGGACTTTCCCGTCAACGCGGGAAACCTATGCTCCCCTGAGGAGGTTTTCCATACCCTGCTCCAGAACGCCAGGAAAAGGGGTTTGAAGAAGGCAAGAATTTCAGGCGGTGAGCCCACCCTCTGCCCGGAACACCTCAAAGCGGTGCTTGAGCTCTTCAAAGAAACTGGCCTCCTCTTTATCCTGGAAACAAACGGCATGCTGCTCGGAGCAGACCCGAACTACGCCGATGCCCTGAAGAAGTACCGGAACATACACATCCGCGTCTCCCTGAAGGCAGGAACCCCCGAAGGTTTCCAGAGGCGAACAGGGGCACGGGGGGAGTTCTACCTCCTCCCGTTCAAAGCTGTGGAACACCTTAAGCGATCAGGAATACCCTTCCATGTTGCAGCCATGACCGATCCGAGGCTCATGCTGCAACACGAACGTACCATGATGCTTGCACTCTTGAAAAAGACCGGCTACAGGGACAATGTCGAGGAGGAGCGCTGCGACCCCTACGACAGCACGTTGAAGAGGCTTGAGAAAGCCGGCTACAAAATATTTTAACAAGCACCTCACCCAAGATCATGGAATACCGTGAGCCTTTTGCCTTAGAGAATAACCCTTCGTGCCCCTATCATATCTGCCATCATGCTCAATTCTTCCACGTAATCACCTGGACAGAGTGCCGCATGGTGGCGAAAGCCATGGCCAGGGTAAATATACCTGGCCGCAGGATGAACTCCAGAGCCAGTGCATCCGTGCCCCAATCCTCAGCACAGTAGGTCAGATAGATGTCACTGTCAGAACGCGCCAGTTGTGGGTCCCCCTCACCATGGTGATTCAATAAAAATTGTTTAAAGTATCCGATTTTATAAAAGAACTCACTCAGCAAATTTCCCCCAACCATTGGCATCTCATACAGAATTATGGAAGTGCCCGTTCATGTTTTCAGAAATGCACTGAAAACTTCACATTTTCTTTACTCTTGACAGAATATCCTGTTCTATGTAGCATGTTTATGAGAAGACTCGCGTTTTTACCCGGTAAAAGCATTCATAAGTATTTAAGGGTTAAATGCAGGTCTTTTCGCAGCCATTTTTTGTATGTTAGCGAATCTTGAATTATAAAACTTCTATAACAAGACCACGAAGGTAGCCGTTGTGTTCGAGGTTCCGATGGTGTGCATGTTCCTCGGTTACGAGAACTTTTCATGCTGGTTTCCTGGACCCTACCCTCAGGGGTGGGACGAGATGGCAAAGGATTTCACCAAGCGGGGTTCAATCTGTACCCCGCGAACATCACCCTCCAGTGATTCAACCTCGTGATCTTCGTTCAGGATCCCGGGGAGCGTTTA
>CAZPCG010000061.1:0-6735 GCA_964584875.1 uncultured Spirochaetota bacterium | reverse complement strand
AAGGTATGCCTTGGTTAGACTAACTGCAACTTTATCGAGTGTTATTATAGGTTTCTCATTATGCGCCGGATAGAAGAATGGGAAATATTTTGGGAAAAGGTTATATGGTGGTCTTTTATATGTTGTATTATTGCATTTTTAGGGTTTGTTTTTCCGAACATTATTAATTTATTTGATTATTAATTGAATAACAGTTAGTGAATTGACAAATGATGCAAATGAAATAAATTTTGTATCAGTGGTGTTTAATTTAAGAGATAAGCAATGAAAACGGTTAATCTGAGTGTACATGAATACAATTGATTATATATCGAAAATATGTCATCCATATTCGGAAAAACCCACAAAATAGCCGATAGTTTTGATCCTTCAGAGAAAATCGTTGTTTTCAACGGCGACTGTCTGGAATTTCTTCGAAATTGTCCAGATGTAACTTTCCAACTAATCGTTACTTCGCCTCCATATAATATCGGTAAAGAGTATGAAAAGAAGTTGAAGCTCGAAACGTACCTTGACCAACAGGCCAAAGTGATACGTGAATGTGCCCGCACACTTTCCCCACGAGGAAGCATATGCTGGCAGGTAGGTAATTATGTAGACGGCAGAGCAATCATTCCGCTGGATACAGTACTTTATCCTATTTTCACCGAACTCGGCTTAAAGATGAGAAACAGGATAATTTGGCATTTTGAGCATGGCCTTCATTGCAGCAAACGTTTTTCCGGCAGGTACGAGACGATAATCTGGTTCACCAAGACCGAGGATTATGTTTTTAATCTCGATCCAGTCAGGGTTCCTCAGAAGTATCCTGGAAAAAAATATTTCAAAGGGCCGAATGCCGGGAAGTATTCCTGTAATCCCCTCGGAAAGAATCCCGGCGACTTATGGGTCATCCCTAATGTGAAGAGCAACCATGTTGAGAAGACAGAACATCCGTGTCAGTTCCCAGTTGAACTCATCGAACGTCTTGTCCTTTCAATGACAAACCAGGATGACTGGGTGCTGGATCCTTTCCTCGGCTCAGGAACAACGATTATTGCGGCGTTACGGCATGGGCGGCGAGGTGCTGGGGTGGAAACTGTGCCCAAATATGTTCAAATTGCACGACAGCGCATTGAGCAAGAAATGGAAGGTACCCTACGAACCAGAACGATGGGAAAGCCAGTATATAATCCGATAGAGGCAGGGAATAGCTTGACTGTCGCCCCGTGGACAAAAAAAGGTAGTCCGAGACAATCAACCCTTTTTGAAAAACCTGCCAAAAAATAAAGATTGAGAGCTCGATGAAGATAGCCGAAACATATTCTCACTTGAACGGACTCGAGTTTTTATTAGTTCATAAGCCAACTCTTTGGGAAGAAATAACTTCTGTTATTATATCAGTTGACGCTGAGGAATGTCGAACAAAAGTATCAAAAGAGAAGACAATGAAGGGTGAACTTTTTTATAGTCCTATAGATATGAACGCCAGTTTCAAGAAATTACTCCGAGAGAAGGGTTGGGAAGAGAGCCGCGTTAGTTACTGGGTTACGCGAAGTGAAAAGTTGATCCGTAAGACTTTGATCATGAGTGCGGCAGACCAGAAGCGTGAGATAGAATCAGCAGGCGAGGTACCGATCTTCAGTTACAATCAGACTGATTTCGTGAAAGAACGTGTAGCAGTTGAGGTACAGTTTGGCAAATATGCTTTTGTTGCCTATGATCTTTTTGTGAAACATCTCGCATTCTATATAGGTGACCGTATCGACGTTGGTATAGAAATTTTACCTATGAAATCGCTCCAGAGCAGGATGAGTTCGGGTGTAGCATACTACGAATGTGAATTTTACAATGTTGTACGTCAGGGTCGAGGAGTTCCTGCAGTTCCTCTAGTACTCATCGGTATCGAAGTCTGAGTAGGGAGTTAACAAAAATAGAACAAGGATTACAAATCGAACAAGTCACCTTGTAGGTCATCCCTTCTTTGCAAAGGCGATTATTAGCTGTATTGATCCGATTATGCTACTATCTTCCATAAACCCGCACCCCAGGTTCTTTTTCCTCACACCTGGTAAAGCAGGTCCATGTAGAGGTCGAGAAGCTCCGCCACCATGCTCCTGTCAGGGATGGTGGCAGCCATGCCGTAAACAGGCGCCATTCCCCCTCTCTCTTTCGGGTTTGCTCTTACGTGCCCGACTGCCCCGTTCAGGTCATCCACAAACCGCCTCCTTTACAGCCATCCACCACTCCTCGGGGTTCTGCTCCGCACCGCCGCCTGGGAGGATGGTTGTGTGTAACTCTCTGAACGCATGCTCGGCAATTACGCCATGGATAGAAACGCAAGCCACCTTAACCCCTGACGTACCCAGGTCAATAGCAAGGATATACCTCTCAGGAGCAATGCTCATGATTCCCCCACCATTTCGGTGGACTTCCCATTCACGAAATAGTATGCTAAACCGGAAAAGGAGAAAAAGAAACTGTTTTTTTGGAGAAGCGCAGGTGTACAGGCAGTAGGAGCAATAGCCGCAGGCAACTGCACCATCCTCAAGCCCCCAAAACACTCCCCGAAGACGGCAGCCATCATGGAGGAGATAGTGGGGTTAACCTTTGAAGAGCATTACGTTTCAATCTTTCAGGGCGGCAGGGAGATGAACCTGCTCGACCTCCGTCTCAGCAGGTACGCCCCCTACGGTGGGAAGTTGCCGAGGGTGAAGAGGTTTTTGAGATAGGGTTTATTACAGTTATCTGTTCAGGGGTGGTAATCCGATGAAAAAGCTCATAAACAGGCCTGAGAACGTTGTGCGGGAAACCCTCGAAGGCATGTCTTTAGCCCATCCTCACCTTCTCAAGGTACACTTCGAGCCCAGCTTCATCTACCGGGCAGATGCCCCGGTAAAAGGCAAGGTTGCCATCATCTCGGGAGGAGGCAGCGGGCATGAGCCGATGCACGGCGGATTCGTTGGAAAGGGGATGCTCGATGCGGCCTGTCCAGGCGAAGTTTTTACCTCCCCGACCCCAGATCAGATGCTCGAAGCGGCAAAAACCGTACACGGGGGTAAGGGCGTGCTTTTCATAGTGAAGAACTACAGCGGGGATGTCATGAACTTCGAAATGGCTTCAGAGCTCGCCCATGCTGAGGGAATCATGATTGCAAACGTCCTGATTGACGACGATGTAGCGGTGAAGGACAGCTTATACACCCAGGGGAGGCGCGGCGTTGGCACGACTGTGCTTGCCGAAAAGCTATGCGGTGCAGCAGCCGAAAGAGGGTACGACCTCCGCAGGCTTTCTGAGCTCGGGATGCGTGTTTCAAGCGGCGGGAGGAGCATGGGAATGGCCCTCAGCTCCTGCACCGTTCCTGCCCGGGGAACACCCACCTTTGAGCTTGGAGAGGGAGAGGTGGAGTTCGGTATAGGTATACACGGCGAGCCTGGGCGGGAGCGAAGGCCCCATGCGCCCGTGGATGACATTACCGAATTGCTTACGCTCTCAATAATCGAAGACCCTGCCTATACCCGGACCGTGCGTTCATGGGATGCTGATGGGGGCGCCTGGGTCGAACAGGAGATAACCGACCAACCCTTTGCCTCCGGCGACCGTATACTAGCCTTTATCAACGGCATGGGTGGAACACCCCTTGCCGAACTCTACATCCTCTACCGGAAAGTGGCTGATATCTGCACCAGGAAGGGTCTGAAAATCGTGCGAAACCTCATCGGCAGCTACATCACCTCTCTTGAGATGCAGGGCTGCTCCATCACGCTGCTCCGTATGGATGAGGAGCTCCTCGAATTGTGGGATGCGCCGGTGCTAACGCCAGCTCTTAGGTGGGGGATGTAGATGCGTTTGCTGTTCGCCACCCATCAATATCTTTGTCAGGATTGGAGGGAGACGAGGAAGTGCTGGGGCGGGAGGCTTTCTTGCTGTGGCTGCAACTTACTGCAGCGGTAATGGAGGAACAGAGGAACTTTCTAACCGAGCTGGATGCCGCCATCGGGGACGCAGATCACGGCATCAACATGGACCGCGGCTTTAAAAAGGTCATGGAGAAGCTTCCCGCCGTTGAGCAAAAGGACATCGGCAGCATACTTCGAGAAACAGCCCTGGCTCTCATATCATCGGTTGGTGGAGCAAGCGGACCCCTTTACGGCACCTTCTTCATGAAAGCGGGTGCTGTGGCGGCGGGAAGGGAGCAGCTAAATGATGGCGAGCTGTCCTGCCTTCTCAGGGCAGGAGTTGAAGCGGTGATAGAGCGGGGAAGGGCGAAGGTCGGCGATAAAACGATGGTTGATGCGCTTGTCCCAGCCATTGACACGCTTGAGGGGGCCCTCGAAGAGGGGATGGACATAAAGGAGGCTCTTAAAAGGGCAGTTGCCTCGGCCCAGCGGGAGATGAAGAATACCATCCCCATGATTGCGAAAAAGGGGCGGGCAAGCTACATGGGGGAGCGGAGCATCGGCCACCAGGACCCCGGAGCAACATCCGCATGGCTCCTGCTGAAGGCGCTTTTCGATGCGGTTTGCTCATGATCGGTATCTGCGGATATGAGATCAGGTAAGATGTGTGCTTCACGCACAATCATAGAATTCAAATGCCTATATCTCCACGTCCGTATGAGGGGCATGTCGAAAGGCGGTGATCTTTTGAATCCTTATGACGAGCTTATGCTTAACCTGAGGGATCGATAAGCGCTCCTCAACCTCCGGAGCATATCCGTTAAGGATCGCAATCTCCTCATCTTTCTCGAGATTCCCCTGCATCTGGAAACCGGTGTCCTCCGCCTGATCCCATACGACCACCGAGAGGCCCCTGTTCTGTTTCAGATTCTCTATGGTGTTCGGGCAAAACCAGTAGGAGAGCTGAATGCGGCTGTCTTCAATAAGGAGTTCCAATAAGTTGTTTCCAGATTGTTTTCACCGGCTCAACCCTGTTGAGACAGTAAAAATGGATGCCCGGAGCCCCTCGAGACAGGAGATCCTCACACTGTTCTATGGAAAAACGAATTCCCTCCTTTACCGTTTCCGCAATGTCGTGGGCTATAGGGGCGAATATCCGGTGCACATCCTCGCAGATATAGGCTCCGCATGCCTCAGCAAACGTGAGGAGCTTGTGGTAATCGGTGATGGGCAGCACCCCTGGGATGACGGGTAATTCCACGCCTGCGCCTCTAAGCCGTGCGATGTACTTGCCGTAGGATTCGTTGCTGAAGAACATCTGGGAAACCACAAACTCCGCACCGTGATCAACCTTTATTCTAAGGTATTGGGTATCGTTCTCTTCTGAGGGGCAGTCGATGTGACACTCCGGGAACCCTGCAACCCCGATACTAAAACAGTCGTCACAGGACCCCTTAATGAGATCGATGAGCTCATAGCAGTATGTGAGGCCGCCTTCGATCCTTTTGAATTTAACACCCATATCCTTCGGCGGGTCGCCCCGGAGAGCAAGGACGTTCTTAACCCCGCTTGCCTTCATGCGGGTGATATGGCTTGTGAGCTCTGAAATTGTCTGATTGACAAGGGTGAAGTGGTGCAGGCAGGTTATGCCGAACTGTTCCTGAACCTTCTCTATGATCTCAAGAGTTGACCGTGCCGTCGACCCGCCGGCGCCATAGGTGACCGATATATAATCGGGCTTGAGCTCTGCAAGCTCACCGATTGTCCTGAGGAGGTTATCAATCCCCTCTTTTGTCTTGGGGGGGAAAACTTCAAAGGAGAAGGTAGGCTGCTTTCTCACAAGGATATCGCTTATTTTTCTTATCATGGGGCAACTCTTTTAGTGAAAGGATTGTATAGTTAAAACAAACATTAATCATATAAGGATAGTATGGCAATATTTTCCATGATATTCTACCCTTCGCAAGCATGAGGCACAGAATTGTAATCCTATTAGTTCCGGCTCGTCCGGGGTTAGGAGCATATATGGCAGATAAAACCATCATAGTTACCGGTGGATCACGGGGACTGGGCAGGGCAACCGCCCGCATTCTCGCTCAGATGGGAGCAAACGTCGTTGTGGTAGCCCGGTCGGCAAAAGCACTGCAAGAAGTTGCCGATGAAATTAATAAGGCTGGCGGTCACGCTCTGGCAGTGTCAGGTGACTTGCGCAGGTGGGAAACCTGCCGGCTTGTGGTCGAAGAGGCAGTGGCACGCTTCGGAGCACTCGATGGGCTTGTGAACAACGCGGGCATCCTGGGACCGTTGGCCACAATCGCCAATGCCGCCCCTGGAGCGTGGACAGAGAACTGGGAGATCAATGTTCTCAGCCCGGTCATGCTCACGAAGTTTGCTCTACCTCACCTGCGTAAAAGCGAGGGACGTATCATCCACATATCAACCGGAATGGCAGTGAACCCTGTAGCCGGTACGTCGGCGTACAACATGGCGAAGGCAGCCCTGAACATGTTAAACGCAACGCTTGCACTTGAAGAGCTGTCCGTCACCACAATAGCCCTCCGACCTGGCGGTGTGGATACCGACTTGCAGGCCACCTTCCGTGCCGAAGGCTCAGGCGTAATGGATGCCGAGGTTTATATGAAATATTCCACCCGCACGTTGTTACAGCCGGAGGTGCCGGGACGTGCAGTTGCAACCCTGGTGCTATATGCGCCTTGCGACTGGAGTGGTAAATTCATCTCGTATGACGACACCGAGGTACAGGCTCTGGTTAAAAATTACAGGTAATAAAAATTCCCCACTTTTCCATCGTCCAGGGTAATTAAAATTCCTCTAAAAAAATACTTGACAAAAATAT
>CAZPCG010000060.1:0-8672 GCA_964584875.1 uncultured Spirochaetota bacterium | reverse complement strand
CGCCGGCTATTCAACCAGGCTGCGGTTGAAAAAGCCCTGGTGCTTGCCTTTCACTTCCCATTTCCAGGCCTGGGCCATGTCGTCAAAAAGGGAAAGGGATGGCAATGGCAGCCGGTAAAACGATGACTCATGAGAATCGTTATGGATGCATGTGGCTGAATAGCTGCAGATAGAAGCCGCAGAGAAGCAAATTTTGCTTTGCTCTCAGATATATTCCTTTATCATTACATTTATTTCCAATGAATTTATCCGGCAGGAAACACGCGATTTTTTCAGAAAGGGTACGGTAATATTGACACATTTGCGCCATGATCACTGCGGTAACAATGCCCTTTTCCCAAGCGCGCGATTCTATGTCCAGCGGGAAGAGCTTCGCTACGCCTTTGTGCCACTCCCGGGTGAGGAGGAGGCTTACTTTTCACCCTTGATCGGGGAGAAGCCCTCGTTTTATGGAACAAAATTTGAGATCATTGACGGGGATGAAGAGCTTTTTGAAGGTTTGCAGGTTATTCTAACTCCAGGCCACACACCGGGAAGCCAGTCAGTTATTGTAAATACAGATACAGGTAACTATTGTCTTACCGGGGACAATGTGTTTTTCTATGAAAATGTTGAGAGAAACATTTCTGCCGGGCATCTGTATTCACGGGCCGACTGGTTTCATTCGATGTACAGGATCGGGAAAATGGCAGACCACATTCTTCCAAGCCATGACCCTCTTGTGTTTGAGAAAAAACCTGCTGTTTTTCCATGAGGCATTGACACGTTTTTGTCCTTTCATACGATTTTCTCTCTTGCTATTAGAGGAGTTTTTTCAAATTATTATATCTCTCGACGTTTGCTTCAAAGGACAGTATTATAAACGCAATTATAGGAGTGAGGGGAAAGGATGGACTACAAAGTCAGAGACCTGGCTCTTGCGAATGATGGGCGCAAGAAAGTGGAATGGGCTGAGTCCAGGATGCCCGTACTGATGAACCTGCAGGCAAGGTACAGTAAGGAGAAGCCGCTTAAGGGGCAGAGAATTGCAGGCTGTCTCCACGTGACGAAGGAAACAGCGGTGCTGGTGAAGACGCTTGTGATGAGCGGGGCTGAGGTTGCGTGGTCGGGATGCAACCCGCTGTCAACACAGGATGATATTGCCGCCGCCCTGGCTGATGAAGGTATTCCGGTCTTTGCCTGGCACGGCATGAGCGTTGAGGAGTTCTACTGGGCAATAGAGAAGACCATAGAAATAAGACCTACCCTGACCCTCGACGATGGAGCTGATCTTATAAACACGCTCCACCACAAGCACCCTGAGCTTGCAAAAAACGTCACCGCCGGAACCGAGGAGACGACGACAGGTGTCCACCGGCTGCGGGCGATGGAGAAGGCGGGGGCGCTGCTCTACCCGGTCATTGCGGTCAACGATGCGGAGACCAAGTGGGATTTTGACAACGTATACGGTACAGGCCAGTCCTCGATCGACGGCATACTGAGGGCTACCTCGATTCTCCTTGCGGGGAAGAACTTCGTTGTTGCAGGCTACGGACACTGCGGCAGGGGAACAGCGATACGCGCAAGTGGGATGGGGGCCCACGTTATCGTCACCGAAGTGAGTCCGACCCATGCTCTGAAGGCAGTTCTGGACGGGTTCAGGGTGATGACGATGGATGAGGCTGCGGCCGTAGGGGACATCTTCATAACAGCAACGGGGATGAAGGATGTGATCACAAGACGGCACTTTGAGAGGATGAAGGACGGTGCCATTGTGTGCAACACTGGCCACTATGACTGCGAAGTCAATCTACCTGACCTCGGGTCAGTTGCCAAGAACAGGAGGGAGATCAGGCCGAACAATGAGGAGTACACCCTGAAAAATGACAGAAGGATATTTGTGCTTGCAAAGGGGAGGCTTGTCAACCTCGCTGCAGCCGAGGGGCATCCTTCTGAGGTCATGGACATGAGTTTTGCAAACCAGTTCCTCTCCCTGATCCACTGTGCACGGGAGGGGAAGAGCCTTGAGGTGAAGGTGCACGATATTCCTGTTGAGCAGGACCAGGAGCTTGCGCGCCTGAAGCTTCAGACAATGGGCATAAGCATCGATAGTCTGACATCGGATCAACAGCAGTACAGGGATGACTACATGGCGGGTACGTAAATATATCATGCAGGGGAAAGTCCTTGTTTCTGAAAAGTATTGATGTCTACGGGTTCAAGACCTTTGCAGAGAAGACCGCCCTTCTCTTCAAACCCGGGGTCACGGCAATCGTGGGCCCGAACGGGTGCGGCAAAAGCAACATCGTCGACGCAATCCGCTGGGTTTTCGGGGAGACTAATGCCCGTTCCCTGAGGGGGGAGGTGATGGAGGATGTCGTTTTCAGTGGCTCTGAGGAGCGAAAGCCCCTGGGCATGGCGGAGGTTTCCCTTACCATAGTGAATGACGATAATCTTCTTCCAATTGAATACTCGGAGGTTACGGTAAAGAGGAGGCTGTACAGATCGGGGGAGAGCGAATTCTTTATCAATAAGAACAACGTTCGCCTGAAAGACATCGTTGAGCTCTTTGCAGACACCGGAATTGGGAAGCCTGCCTACTCCATCATGGAGCAGGGCAACATCGACGTCCTGCTGAGCAACAGGCCCGAGGAGAGGATGACGATTTTTGAAGAGGCGGCCGGCATTACCAGGTATAAGATGAAGATAAAGGACTCCTACCGCAGGCTTGCGGCTACCGATGAAAATCTCTTGAGGCTCAATCTCATCATAGGTGAAGTTGAAAAGGAGTACAAAAACCTCGAAAAACAGGCAGAAAAGGCTCAAATATACAGAGGGTTGAAGAAAGAAGAAGTCCATTACGAAACCCTCTACAATTATGAACGGGTCCGAAACATTGAAAAGCAGGTGAGGGTTTGTGATGAAAGATTGAATGAGATGAGAAAGTTGAAATCCGACCATGACAGGGAAATTGCCCGGCTCAACGATGCGATAAAGCAGGACATGGAGAAGGTGCGCGGCCTCGAAGCTCAAATCATGGAGATAAAGAACGAGATGTACAGGAAAGAGGCCGAAGGGGAGACAATTACCTCGAAGGTGTCTCATATTCGTGAAAGGATTCACGAACTTGAGGATGAAATAGGAAAGAGAGGCAGGCTCATTGAAGATTCCCGTAAGAGGAAAGACGAGCTAGGAGGGAGGATACGGCAGCTTGTACAGGACAGGAAACAGATTCAGGACCTTATTGTGTCGCAGGAGGAAAAGCTCAAGGCATACCTCAAGGAGATCGAACACATAGCGGAGCTGATCGAACGCGGCAGCAGGAAGGTGTTTGAGAATACAGTCCGGATAGAGGAAGTAACAAAGGATTTGCACTCCCTCAGGGAAAATCTCAAGGAGGTTATTGACAGGCTCCTGCACGAGATCGATGCGATTAAATCGAGGTACGGTGGTAATGAGAAGAGGAAGAATCAACTGATTGAAAAGATCAACGCTGCCATCAAGAAGATGGATTCTATTCTAAAACACCACGGCACGAAACTGCAGGACCTTGTGTACGCGGCGAACAAATCGGGCTTCGATGCCTCCCTGAAGGAGCTCACCGACGAAGCGAAGGGGCTCAGAGATAGATTGGACGAACTGCAAACGAGCATCCTGGAAGTGCTTGACATTCAGGATGATTTAAGCAGGGTAATCTTCGGTAAAGAGAGCCTTCACACCAGAAAAGAGCATATCGAAAAGTCGATAGCGAATCTTGTGAAAACCGAAGACGATCTCAGGAAGGAAATCGGGCTCCTCAACGACGAGATAAAGAGAGGCAGGGTAAAAAAAGAGAATTTCGAAGAGATCGTTGGGAGCATTCGCCCGGATGTTGCCAGAAACAGGGAAAAAGAGAAGCATTGCGATGAAAATGTCAGGATGCTGAACTCAGAGCTGGAAAGGAGCGAGGAGTCCCTGCAGGATACAGAGTTTGAGATGAAAACCCTCCAGACACGAAAGGCGGATTTCCAGTCAGGCATAGAAAAGCTTGCGGGACGATACAGGAGCGTTGAAAAGGAAAAGGTATCCCTCGGTGAAAAGATGAAAGAGCTGAACGCTCTTATTGACACCATCGTCATCGAGATCCGGAATAAAGAGGGGCTCATTGAGGCGGGGAAGAAGAAGAGAGAAGAGGTTGGTCGATCCATTGATGTTATGGAGCTCAGGAGAGCCGAACTGCAGTCAAAAATAGAAACCATATACGAGACATTCAAAGAAAGGTACGGTAGGTCACTGGAACTCTTTCAACCGGAGGAAGAGATTGATATAAGAACCATCAATGAGAAGCGGGAGGAGATCAGGCGCAGGCTTGAGGAACTTGGCCAGGTAAACCTCATTGCCATTGAGGAGTTTCAGGAGGTCCGCAGGCGCTACGAGTACCTCACGGAACAGAGGGGTGACCTTGAAAGGGCCAAGGAAGATCTGAACGTGATCGTGTCCAGAACTCTCAAATCTTCGAAAGAGATATTCATGGACAGTTTTGACAGGATTCGGCAGAACTTCAACAACATATTCAGGCGGCTCTTCAACGGTGGAAAAACCGACCTCTATCTAACGAACGAGGCAGATATTTTTGACACCGGGGTTGAGATTATGGCCTGCCCGCCGGGTAAGTCCCTGAAGAGACGGTCACTGCTCTCGGGTGGGGAGAAGAGCCTTACGGCAATAGCGCTTCTCTTTGCCATATTCATGGTGAAACCGAGTCCCTTCTGCATGCTCGATGAAGTTGATCACGATCTCGATGAAGAGAATGTGCTGAGGTTTCTCAAGCTCCTGAAGGAGTTTACTGATACCACACAGTTTGTCATCATTACCCATAACAGGAGAACGATTGAATTTTCAGATATCATATATGGTGTGACATCGGAACAGGCGGGAGTTTCAAAGGTTGTTTCTCTTGAGATGGTGGAGCATGCCCTTGAATGATTTGCTCGAACCATTGCGTCGGAGGTCGAAGCTCATTATAATAGCTGGTACCGGGTTGGTTCTTCTGTCAGTTGTGCTGGGAATTGCAATTGGCCTGGCAAAACGAAGCACCGCATTGAATAGAGAACCGAAAATCCCTCTTTCTGAGGTGGACACGATTCAGGGTGAAGATAAGCCCGGGCCGATTGTTCCACCACCTCTTGCCCCTGATCTTGTCGAAAATCCCTCTGGATACTTCTCCTACTTCGACCTTCATTATGAACTGATCGAGGAGATGGCTCCCATTCCCTTGAGCAATGAAGATCTCCTGAGGTACAGGAGACCTGGACTTACTTCCGATGTCAGACCTTTCAATTTCATGGGTGAAGAACTCGACATCCTGACCTACGATAAGGAGCTTGCTGAACCCTGAGGAAATGTGAATTTCAGAGCCTGGTTGTTACTATGCTGTCAAGAGTAACCCGTATCAAAAGGATTACCCTGCGCCAGGGCTTACTCATGGTCCTCATGAGCACAATCCTCTGGCCTCAAGCTGTACTTGCGAGGGATTTCTATATCGGCAGGGAGAAGCAGCAGGAAGAGATAACAGTACAGAAAGGGGCAGCATTCACGGTGGTCGTAGAGGGGAAGGGGTGGTATTTAAACAGGTTCGACAGGGGGAAACTTGCCTTTAAGAAAAGAACGGTTGAGCCTGATCATACGGCATTCACGATGCAGTCTCTTATGGAGGGCAATTCATACATGCTTTTCAGTTTCCTCTCCGAAGATATATATCTACCGGTACGAATAGAAGAGTATGCGGCAGTTGAGGAGAGAGAGGAGGGATTATTACCTGATCTGTCCACCGGGGAAGGGATATCCTCGGATCAGGGGGTGCAGGAGAAGACACCGGTGGAAACCTTGGAAACGGCGCAGCGTGCCGGGGATTCTGAAGGTCCTGTTGTTGAAAAGGACATGTACTACATAAATAAAGAGAATGAAATAGTCATGGTACCCCGGAGGGATGAAAACGACCTGTACAGCAGGGGGGTCGCCCTTTACAACGAAAAGAACTATGAACGGGCGGAGAAACTCTTCCGTGAGTATCTCTCTAAATGCGAACGCTGCTCATACAGGAACAACGTTCGCATATTACTTGCTGAAATGTTCAAGCAATCAGGCAGAGAGAATGAGGCAGTCGCTCAACTTGATGCAGTAATCGAATCGGGTAAGCAGAGCTCAGCTGTCAGTGCCTATATCATGAAGGCTGATATATACTATAAACAGGGGAAGATCAAGGAGGCGGCAGAATCGTACAGGAAGGCCTATGACATGGGTGAGAAGGACCCCGGCATACTGGAAAAGATCGGCGATATATATTACATTGTGAAGGATTATGAAAAGGCCCTCTCTGTATATGAAGAGGGCATAGCCCGGGGGCTCAAGAACGATGAAATTCTTTTCAGAGTTGCATCCTTCTATGACCAGCCTGGGGCTTTACGGAACATCGAACGGGCATACTACTACTATAAATTGATTGTGGACAGGTATCCTGAGTCGAAACATTATACCCAGGCAGAAGAACGGGTTCGTTTTTTTGAAAAGTACTTTTTCAATTACCGGTGACCGGGGGTTAAAAGGTGCTCAATACACTGAGCGGCAGGCTTTCTGAGGTTTTGAAAAAGATCAGGGGCTGGGGAAGTCTTAACGAAAAGAACATAAGGGAGGGCCTCAGGGAGATCAAGCTTGCGCTCCTCGAGGCTGATGTGAATTACAGGGTCGTGAAGGAGTTTATCGATGGCGCAACTGCAGAGGCGCTCGGTGAAAAGGTTCTCCAAAGCGTTACCCCGGCACAGCAGTTTGCAAAAATCGTGTATGATTATCTCGTGAAGATACTCGGAGCAACTGCACACGACCTTGAGATCAGCAGCGGTGGAATTTCTGTGCTGATGCTCTGCGGGCTACAGGGCTCGGGAAAAACCACCACTGCGGTAAAGCTTGCCCGCTACGTTGAGATGCACTACAACAAAAAGCCCCTCCTCGTCGCTGCCGACATATACAGACCTGCAGCAGTACAGCAGCTTGGTCTTCTTGCGCAGAAACACAACTACCGGATGTTCACGCAGGAAGGTACAAGCCCCGTGCAGATATGCCTCCAGTCCCTCCAGTTTGCAAGACAGAATGGTTTCGGCGCGGTGATTTTTGATACCGCGGGCCGTCTTGAGATGGATGAGGAGATGATGGGGGAGCTTGTAGAAATAAAGAAGGCTGTAAAGGTGAATGAAACGCTGCTTGTTGTCGATGCAGCCACAGGACAGGTGGCTGTCAACGTTGCCCGCGGTTTCGATGGCGCAGTTGGCATTAGCGGTATCATCCTGTCGAGGATGGATTCGGATGCACGGGGTGGAGCAGCTTTATCCATGTCCTACATCACTGGTAAATATATCAAATTCATCGGTACGGGTGAAAAGGTCGATGATTTTGATAAATTCTATCCGGACCGCATCGCCGGTAGAATACTCAATATGGGAGATGTTATCTCGCTCGTGGAGAAGGTGCAGGCTGATTTTGATGTTGAAAAGGCAAAGAAGCTGGAAAAGAAGATAAAGAAGGACAGCTTTGACCTCGGCGATTTTGGTGACCAGCTCAGGCAGTTGCGAAAAATGGGGCCCCTTGAAAATCTCCTCGAGATGATACCAGGACTTACAAAAAAGATGAACCTGAAGCTTGACAGCAATGCACTGAAACGTGCCGAAGCAATAATCAACAGCATGACGCTCGATGAGAAGGCAAATTACAAAATCATCAACGGTAGCAGGAGGAAGCGGATAGCTCTTGGAAGCGGCACCTCGGTGTTCGAGGTAAACAGGCTTCTAAGTAATTTTGAGCAGGTGAAAAAAATGATAAAAAGGTTTGGTAAAGGCACAGGACCAAAGCTTGGAGAGCTCTCCTCCATGATGCGGTAATTATAAGATAAGTACATAATTCTTTACTACTGGTTGCGTTAAAGGTATATTTTAGTTCAAATATTGAGTTTTTAAGAAATACAAAAAGGTAGAAAACTAGAAGTTTGCCTATTTTACAGAGATCAGAAGGAGCTGGGTGTGAGTGTAAAGATAAGACTGACGAGAGTTGGCACGAGGAAGAGACCATATTACAGGGTAGTAGCCGTTGATTCCCGGAAGAAGAGAGATGGGGCATACCTTGAGAACTTGGGCGTCTATCATCCCCTGGAGAAGGATGAGAAGGAGATCGTTATCAATGAAGAGAGAATAAAGGAATGGCTCAGCAGGGGTGCACAACCATCCCATACGGTAAAGTTGCTCTTGAACAAGAGGGGGATTCACTTGAAGTAGGGTATGATCTTCTACAAAACAAGCTCGGGAAAGGAGAGATGGCATGAATGAGAAAGAGTTCCTGCTGTACATCATAAAGGCTCTCGTTGATGAACCCGATGAGGTCGATATCCATGTTGTGGAGGGGGAAAAATCAACAATATTTGAGTTGAAAGTTGCAACTTCTGATATTGGGAAAGTCATTGGCAAGAATGGTCGGATCGCCAAGGCGATACGAACGATACTCAATGCTGCCATCGCAAAAACAGGGAAGAGGATAAGCCTGGACATACTTGGTTGATTTGCCAGGTTACCGTAATTCATTCCTGCCGGTTAGCATGGAGATGCTCGGCGTTACCCGGTAACCGGAGTTATGCGAATCAATAAACCCTGGGGAGCCTGGTTATTATGGCT
>CAZPCG010000059.1:0-8903 GCA_964584875.1 uncultured Spirochaetota bacterium | reverse complement strand
ACGTTATACTCAGTGATTAAAAATGTTCATTCACAGGAGGTCAGGATGGTAGGTTTCGAAAAAGCACGGGAGCTTATCTTTGGATTCAAGGGGGACAGATACCTGAACGGATTGAAGACACTTTCAAAGACCGGGCAAATCGTAAAGAAGGTCGGTGCAAAAGCTGCGCTGGTACGAACATTTTTTCCCGGAATTGAGCCTTTCATTGAAACCATTAAGAAGTCCCTTGCGGCATCCGGGGTGGGGCTCCTTGCAGAAGTAGAAGGGGCGGCACCGAATGCCCCGATTGAAGATTTGAACAGAATCACCGGCGAGCTGAAAAAAATCAAACCCGATGTTGTGGTGAGTTTCGGGGGCGGGAGCACGATCGACGTAACCAAGGCCGCATCAGTTCTCTATACCCTTGGAGGTGACATTGAAGGATACTTTGGTATGGGTCTTGTTACTCATACTTTACAGGAAAAGATTAAAAAGCTTCTTCCCCATGTGGCGATTCAGACTGCGGCAAGCTCAGGCGCTCACCTCACCAAGTACTCTAACATTACAAATGTGAAGACAGGCCAGAAGAAGCTCATAGTCGACGAAGCAATCGTACCACCCTATTCAATTTTTGACTATTCAGTTACCTTCTCGGCACCCCTCAGCCTCACCGCAGACGGTGCGCTCGATGGAATCGCTCATTCCCTTGAGGTCCTGTATGGCGCAGTGGGTAAGCCCTATTATGAGAGAGTGAAAGAGGTGGCGTATGAATCGATACGGCTGATTGTCGAGTACCTCCCGAAGGTCATGAAAAATCCTGCAGACGAAACAGGAAGAGAAGCGCTGGGGCTTGGAACAGACCTTGGAGGCTACGCGATCATGATCGGCGGTACTAACGGTGGACATCTGACAAGCTTTTCTCTTGTGGATGTGCTGAGCCATGGGAGGGCCTGTGCTATCATGAACCCCTATTACACGGTGTTTTTTGCTCCCAACATCGAGAAACCTCTCCGTCTGGTTGGGAAGATATTCGAAGGTGCTGGATACGTGAAGGCAGATCTCGAAAAGAACAGGGGGCGGGAGCTCGGCATGATTGTTGCGAAGGCAATGATCGATTTTGCAAAGGATATCGGTTTTCCGACGACCCTCGGTGAGGTCGAAGGGTTTACAGAAGAGCACATCGAGCGGGCATTGACTGCAGCAAAGAATCCACAGCTAAAGATGAAGCTGGAGAACATGCCTGTGGCGCTTAATGCGGGCATGGTTGATGAGTACATGGGACCAATACTGCAAGCGGCGAAAACGGGGGATCTTGCGCTCATAAGAAATGTTTGAAATCGAAAGAGGAATCCGATGAAAGTAACGCTCGCATATGGAAAACAGGGGCTCGATGTGGAGCTTTCCGAGTCCCTTGATGTGACCGTGATCGAGCCGAGGTATATTCGGGGTATACCCCAACCGGAGGCAGCATTGAAAGATGCGCTGAGGTCCCCTATATCCTGCAGTCCACTGTCAGATGCGGCAAAAAAGGCGGATAAAATAGGAATCGTGGTGAACGACATCACCCGTGCGACCCCCTACAAAATAATCCTCCCTATATTGCTTGAAGAAATGAAGCATATCCCGTCGTATAAAATTACCTTTTTCGTTGCCCTGGGGACACACCGGGAAAACAGAGAAAGAGAGCTGCGTGGGCTGCTGGGGGATTCGATTGTTGATGGTTTCAGGATCGTTCAGAACAACTGTTTCGATAAAGGAACTCAAGTTAAGATCGGTGTTTCCTCTTCTGGAAACGATATCTGGATCAACCGGGAATTCTCAGAGTGTGAATTGAAGGTGCTCACGGGTTTCATAGAGCCCCATTTCTTTGCAGGTTTTTCAGGCGGAGGGAAGGCCGTTGTTCCAGGGATGGCAGGGCTTCAGACGATTATGCACAACCACTCCCCGAAGAACATCGATGACGAAAGGGCAATCTGGGGAATCACTGAGGGCAACCCGATATGGGAAGAAATACATGAGGCCGCGCTCATGGCAGGGAGCTCCTTTCTCTTGAACGTTGCCCTGAATAAAAACGAGGAGATTACCGGTGTGTTTGCGGGCGATCTGACAGTAGCGCACAAAGAGGGATGCAAGTTTGTTAAAAGTGTTGCCATGGTGCCTGTTCGTCGTCCCTTTGATATCGTGGTGACATCCAATTCCGGCTATCCGCTCGACCTGAACCTGTACCAGTCGGTAAAGGGAATGAGTGCGGCTGCCCAGATTGTGAAAGAAGGTGGGTCAATCATTGTTGCAGCGGATTGCTGGGACGGAATTCCGGAGCACGGTTTGTACGGGCAGATCCTCAGGGAATCGAAAACCCCTCAGGAACTGATTGAAAAAGTACGAAATTCCGGCGTCGGGAAGCAGGACCAGTGGCAGGCGCATATACAGGCAAAGATCCAGATCAAGGCAGATGTCTACGTGAGGAGCGGGGGTCTTACGGATGAGCAGATCGAATCTGTGCTGCTGAAAACCTCACACAACATAGAGGAAACGATCGATGAATTGATACGCAGGTATGGGAAAAAAGCCAGGCTCTGCATACTACCGCAAGGGCCTCAAACCATACCTTATTTGCAGTAAAATCTGTCTCGATACCAAGTTCATGGAGAGTTGAAACTATGCACTACCATTCAGAGGAGTTAATACGGGACCTATCGAGAAAGGCAATCGAATTCCGCTTGCAGGTTCTTGATATGGTCTATCAGGCGCAAACCGGTCATCTGGGCGGTGCGTTCTCAGTTGCAGAAATACTCACCGCTTTATATTTTCACCATCTCAGAATCGACCCTCATGCACCCGGCAAACCTGACAGGGACCGCCTTCTATTCTCAAAGGGGCATGCATGTGCGATGCTCTACACCATATTGGCCCATAGAGGATTTTTCCCGGTTGAAGAGCTCAAAACGTTCCGGCAGATCGACAGCAGGCTCCAGGGGCATCCTGAAAAAAGCAAACTTCCTGGTCTGGAGATATGCGCCGGGCCGCTTGGCCATGGCATTGCCATCGGAGTGGGTATGGCGCTGGCACTGAGGATGGGGGAAACGAAGCCGTCTGCGTTCTCTGCTCCCTCGGCACGGGCATCCAGAGCACGGGTCTATGTAATTTTAGGCGATGGTGAGATAAATGCAGGTGTTATATGGGAGGGGGCTCTGGTTGCTGCAAAGTACAAGCTCGGGAACCTGACAGCCATACTCGACTACAACGGAATTCAGCAAACCGGAGCAACCGCCGACGTGCTGCCCACCGAGCCCATCGCAGACAAGTGGCTGTCCTTCGGATGGTCGGTACGGGAGATAGACGGTCACAACGTGGGGCAGGTGCTCGATGCGCTTGACTGGTCGGACGAGGTGCACGCAAGGCCGAGCATCATCGTTGCCCGTACCACGAAGGGGAAGGGAGCAAGCCTCTTCGAGTACGATAATCGCTGGCATGGGATGCCACCTAATAAGGATCAGTACGAATCGGTAAATAAAGAGCTTAAGGAGAGGTTAAAAGAATGGCAGAGATGAAATCAATGAGAGTGGCATACGGGGAAGCTCTGGTAGAGCTGGGTGAGAGGAATCCTGAGGTGGTCGTTTTGAGCGCGGATGTTTCAAACTCGGACCACAGCTACATGTTCGAGAAGGCTTTCCCTGACAGGTTCGTGAACGTGGGAATCGCAGAGCAGGCGCTTGTGGATGTGGCAGTTGGATTTGCATACTGCGGAAAAATTCCCTTCGTGAACACCTTTGCATTTCTCTTTGCCACACGTGCACTTGAGATGATAAGAACGCATCTATGCTACGGTGGAGCCAATGTTAAGCTCATGGCAGCCTATGCAGGGCTTTCTGATTCCTTTGACGGCCCGACACATCATTCGGTTACAGATCTTGCGATCTTACGGAGCCTTCCGAACATGACCGTTGTGGTGCCGGGTGACCCCATTGGCCTGGAGAAGCTGCTCCCCCAGGTTGCGGCATGGCCCGGGCCAGTGTACTTCCGGCTGAACAGGAACGAGGTTCCCATTTTATTCGACGATTCCTACAGTCCCATAATAGGCGAGGCTGTCACACTCCGACCTGGAAACGACCTGGCAATTCTGTGTAACGGTCTGATGATTAGCAGGTCGCTTGAGGCGGCAGATCTTCTAGCAAAAAAGGGTATAGGGGCGCGGGTTATCGAAGTGCACACACTGAAACCCCTGGACAGAGAAACTGTACTGAAAGCAGCTCGTGAAACGCGGGCACTCGTTACGGTGGAAGAACACAGTGTGATAGGCGGGCTGGGAGGGGCCGTGTCGGAATTAGTGACAGAGGAGTATCCGGTAGCAGTCAGAAAAGTGGGAATCCGGGACCGGTTTGCAGAGACAGGCCCCTATGATGTGCTGCTCGACCGTTACGGAATGTCGGTTGAAGATATCGTTAAGGCGTCACGGGAGGCATTAGAAGATAAGTTAAAAAAGGAGTAACGGTGAAACTCTCTATTGTGCTGCAGACACCCGAGATCGAAGTGGGTATCCCGGTGGCGCTTCTTTCCGGGAGCTTTGAAGAACGCCTGCGGAAGGCGGCGGAACTAGGGTATGACGGGGTTGAGCTTATGGTTTCAGACCCCAGCAGGCTGGACGTGGAGAAGATTCGATCCCAGCTGAGAAAAGTCGGTTTACGCGTTTCTGCCATCGGGAGCGGGGCTGTTGCTATGGTTGAAAAGTATACACTCCTTTCCGTTGATACAGAAATAAGCGATCGTGCCGAGCGAAGGCTCCATGAGCTGATCGAGTTTGCAGCACAGATTGGTGCGGGGTGCGTCACGATCGGAAGCTTTCGAGGGCGGGCAGGAAGGGTGAAGAATGCAAACGGGAGATCTCAACTAATTGAAACATTGAAGAGATCTTCGGAGAGGGCTGCTGAAAATGGAGTGCTGCTAGCGCTTGAGCCCCTCAACCGTTACGAGTCCGATATCGTCAATACTGCAGAAGAGGGGCTTGGCCTGATCGATCAGATCGGAAGCAAAAGCATAGGGATTGTGCTCGACACCTATCACATGAACATCGAAGAGCCGATCTTCACAGGGAGTATTGAAAGGGTGGCGGTTGCCGGCAGGCTTTTTCACGTACATATAGGAGACAGCAACCGGTTGCCTCCAGGGCAGGGACATATCGATTTTCAGGAAATTGCATCTGCCCTTAGATCGAACAATTATAATGGTTACCTCTCTGCAGAGCTCCTTCCTGTTCCGGATGGGGATCAGGCAGCGAAAACAACCATCGAGTACATGAGAAAAATTGTGCCAGAACAAAAATAAAAAAAGAGGAGTGGGATATGGGAACTCTTGCACTTATCCATACGGTACCGCCGCTCATAGAAGTTTTTAAAAAGCTGTGCACGGACATATTACCCGATGTTCAGGTGATGCATGTGCTTGATGAACCCCTCCTTAAAATGATCCAGCAGAATCCCGATTCTAAAAGAGACCATCTCGTGCAAAGGTTAAAAGATCATGTTCTTATCTCTAAAGAAGCAGGTGCAGACGCCGTCCTGGTTACCTGTTCTTCTGTATCTCCCCTCGTTGACGATATTCGGGATGAGTGCGGCATTCCTGTTTTTAAAATCGATGAGGCTATGGTGTCAGAGGCAGTGAGGCGGGGCTCGAGAATCGGAGTAGTGGCGACTGCTTCGACAACGCTAGAACCTACAAGGCAGGCGATCGAGGGATTTGCGAAAAGCACTGGAAAAAAAATCGAGGTAAAAACGGTTTTCGTCGAAGATGCACTTCAGTTTCTCATGCAGGGTAAAGGTGCATTACACGATAGGAAAGTAAAAGACGCCGTAAAAAGGCTTTCAAAGGCCGTTGAGGTTGTCGTTTTAGCCCAGGCATCGATGGCGAGAGTGCTGAAAGTCATTCCGGATGCCGAACGGGAGGTTCCCGTTCTTACGAGCCCCCATCTCGCACTGGAGAAAGTGAAGAGTTATCTTTGACCAAGCAGAAACCCCATGGAATACATCCATTTTTTTTATTAAGGAACAACTGTTCTGTTTGTTCAGGAATGGGTTGTTTAATTCGACTTCAGCATGATAGTTCAAGGGCCCATCCGGTCATAAAGGAAATAAAATGAGAATAAATTTTAAGAACAGGGGAGAGCATTATGGATATCAAAACCATTCTGGACAAACAGCAAAGGTACATGTGGGGACAGAGTAATTTTTACAAAGAACCCATATCAATTGCCAGGGGCAGGGGTTTGTACGTTTGGGATACCGATGGTAAAAAGTACCTGGACTTTTTCGGTGGTATATTGAGTGTAAGCTGCGGACACTGCCATCCGAAAGTTACCGAGGCGATCATCAACCAGGTCAAGGCGCTCGTGCAGTGCTCGAGCGTGTATCCGCATGTGAATGCTGTGGAGTATGCCGAAAAGCTTGCCGAGATTACCCCTCCGGGATTGACCAAGTCCTATTATGGATTGAGTGGAACAGAAGCGGTTGAGAACGCCATAAAGCTCGCGGTGCAATACACAGGGCGGACGGAAATAGTTGCGCTCCGCGGCGCTTATCATGGTCTGTCCGTACTCGGAATGAGCCTCACTGCAGCTCCAAATTGGAGGGGGCACATGCAGATCGCAGGTATCAGGCATGCAATTCAGCCGAACTGCTACAGGTGCGCCATGCATCTGAGCTACCCTTCTTGTGATATTGCCTGTGCACGGGACATCGAAGAGATCATCATCAAGACCACCACAGGGAAGATTGCTGCATTCATTGCAGAGCCGATTGCAGGGGTGAGCGGGCTGATTGTACCGCCGAAGGAGTACTTCAAGGTCGCGGTTGATATCGTGCACAAATATGGGGGTCTCTTCATCGCTGATGAGATTCAGACCATGTTCGGTCGCTCAGGGAAGTACTGGTACGGGTGCAGGCACTGGGACGTGGTGCCCGACATCATGCCATGCGGAAAGAGCATTGCAAGCGGAATGCCTCTCTCCGCGACTGTGACGAAACCAGAGATTGCAGATGCTCTTGATGTGAACGTGATATCCACGTTCCAGCAGCATCTGGTATCGATGGCTGCTGCACTTGCGGTCCTGGAAGTGTTGAAAGAGGAAGCTCCTCCAACCCACGTGGAGGAAATGGGTTCTCTCATACGCAAAGGGTTCGAGGAATTAATGAAGAAATATCCCATAATAGGGAACCTTCTGGGCAGAGGATGCATGCAGGGCCTTGAGTTCGTCAAGGATCACGAGACAAAGGAGCCAGCCATCGATGAAATGACGGAGCTTTTCGAAGAAACCAGGAAGCGGGGCCTTCTCATAGGAAAGGGAGGGCTCGGCCACGCCTTCAGGTTCACACCTCCACTCGTCTTGCAGAAAGAACATGTGAATGAAGCGCTTGAGAAACTGGACGATTCGATAGCTGCGGTGATGAAAAGGTTTAAAGGGTAGTACGAATGTGCACCCTTGCAAAATTTTTAGATCTCTGTTTGGACAGATACCTGGTGATGTTCTCTGGGGCGGAAGGGTTTTCTACTCATTCAAAAGAAAAGATACCTTTGCCAGGAAGCTTGGTATTGCGCTTCTGGCGGATCTGGGTGTGGTGAAGACGGCCAAGTGTTTCTTTTATTCCATTCGCAATCCTATCTACTGATGGAATACATTCTCTTTCGAGGGAATACGCCATTGGAGGCGGAACATCATAACTCGATATGATGCGCACAGGTGCCTTTAATCTCCCAAAACAGATTCTACTGATTTCGTGTGATATGTAGCAGGCGAAACTACCTGTATAAGGAGACTGGGTTACTACAACCGCTCTTCCTGTTTTATTTACCGAGGCCGCTATTGTTGAAATGTCGAGCGGAATGAGCGTCCTTGGATCCACGACCTCGACCTGTATTCCATCATGTCTTTTAAGAATATCGGCAGCTGCAAGAGCACGGCTCACCATATGGGAATATGCGACAACTGTAATATCCCTTCCTTCTCTTGCCATATTCGCTTTGCCGAAAGGAATGAGGTACTCTTCCTCAGGGACAACTGCTTTTTCCAGGTAGACCCACTGGTGCTCGATAAAAATAACAGGATTATCATCTCTTATTGCTGTTTTTAAAAGACCCTTAGTGTCGTACGCATTAGAGGGTGTTACTACTTTTAAACCTGGAAAATGTGTTACAACTGATTCAAGGCTCTGTGAGTGCTGCCCCGCATATCCCCTTCCTCCGCCAATCGTTGTTCTTATCGTGAGTGGAATATTATATTGACCACCGAACATGAATCGGGCTTTTGCAGCTTGATTTCCGACCTGATCCATAGCCTGTAATATAAAATCGATAAACATTATTTCTACGACAGGTCGCAATCCGACCATGGCTGCTCCGACTCCTGTTCCCACAATCGCTGATTCTGAAATCGCGGTGTTAAAAACTCTGTCTTTTCCAAAGATATCGTATAAACCAAGCGTGGCACTGAACGCACCACCATGCTCAGCCACGTCTTCACCCCAGAGACAGACCCTCTTGTCTCTCATCATCTCCTCGATGAGCGCTTCGGTGACTGCATGTCGCCCCAGTAGCTTGCCTTCGCTATCCCTTGGGTACTTCTTGGGTTTCTTTGAGATATTAACTGTTCTATATTCATCTCCTGTATCATTTGAGTTTGTATCAGAATACAACCCGAAATACATATCTCTCGGATCAGGATCTGTACCATGCGCGGCCATGATAGTTAACTTTTTTAATTTCTTCCTTGTTTCATACCATATTTCTTTTATATCATCTTCGTTGAGGATCTCATTTAATTTCAGTTCATTTTCAAACCAGTGTATTGGGTCGCATCCCTTCCATGCATTCATTTCCTCCCTGGTTCGATAAGCAACTCCTTTATCTCTAAAGTTATGGCCATAATATCTGTACGT
>CAZPCG010000058.1:0-8919 GCA_964584875.1 uncultured Spirochaetota bacterium | reverse complement strand
CGTTGAGGATCTGGGGGATGAGCTGCACTATTTTTCTGAGATCGATGGGCAGCTTCTAAGCAGGGGAAATGAGGTTTCTGTTGAGCCTGTTATCCAGGTTGAAGGAGATGTTGGGCCGGAAACGGGGAACATTAATTTCAATGGTGTTGTTGACGTGAAAGGAAGTGTGAACGACACCTATACGGTGTATGCAGGAAAAGATATAACCATCGATGGGAATGTGGGTAGCGCTGTATTGAGGTCGCAGGGGAACATCGTTGTGAAAAATGGTGTCATCGGGAAGCACAGGGGTCTTGTTTGGGCAAAGGGTGATGTCGATGTGAAGTTTGCCGAAAATGCCAATATCCTTGCAGGAGGAAACATAACCATACGGAGGGCTGCTTTGAACTGCAAGCTCACCGCGGGTGGTAGAATAATCGCTACTCAGGAAAAGGGTCAGATCATAGGAGGTGAGCTTCGGGCGAAAGGAGGGGTGGATGTGAAGGTGATGGGGAATGAATTGGAGCATGCAATGGAGGTGCATGTTGGCACCGATTTTTCGCTCGTTGAGAGCCTGAAAGACATACGGGAGAGGATACATAACTACGAGACAGCGCTGCGAAAGATTACCCTCATCCTCGACAAGATAGAGAAGATCAACCATGACCCGGATAAACTACCTGAGAAGGTACGCTCGATATATGGGGATGTCAGGAGAAAGGCCACCGTTGCAAAGATCGCCATAGGAGAACTCAGGAAAAAGGAATCAGATGTGCTCATCGAGCTGGAAAAGGTTTTTAAATCCGATGTTATAGTTCATGATTCGCTGTTTCGAGGTGTGAAGATATACTTTGGAAAATCGGTGTATGAGCCGGAGGATACGAAATCGAGGATTCGGATCTACTACGATGAAACGTACAGGAAAGTTTCAGTGGAAAAATACTTTTAAACCGCTACGTCTTTGGGGCGAGCTTCTGCCTCTTCCTCTCAAGGAGGTCCATCTTTTTGTAGAAATCCACCTGTTTTGAAAGCTCCTCAAGATCAGAGCATATTATCTTTCTATCCTGCAGTTTGAACTTCTTGTTTTCAAAAAGTTGCTGGATGAGCATGTTACCCTTATCGGCTGGGAGGCCGACCATCTTTATCAATTCCTCAGGTCCGAAATCAAAGGTATAGGTGGCATTGTGCTGAATCGGAATCCTGCTCTCCTCGACGACGGTGAGCAGCGTGTCGTACATGCGTCCCAGGGGATCGGAGATTAGTATGTTGGCAAGCTGCCTGTATGCTTTCCAGATTCTCTCCGATAGCAGAGTGATCAGCTTGGTACCGAGCTGTGGATTCTTCTGCACCATAATTCCGAAATTATCCTTGCTTACGGCAAGCAGTTCGCTCTCTCCGAAGGATATCGCCGATGCACTTCTGGGTTTGTTCTCCAGAATAGCCATTTCCCCGAAAATGTCACCTGGTTTGAGAACAGCAAGGAGCACCTCGTTATTGTCGACAATCTTGGTGATCTTTATCTTCCCCTTTTGAATGATGTACAGTTCTTCCCCCGGCTCATGTTCGCAGAACAGGAGCTCGTTGTCCCTGTAATGCCTCACAAACCCTGCCTGCTTTCTGGCAAGCTGGTCTTCCTTTATGTGGGGCTGGATCTTGAGCATGATGCTCTTCGCCTTTGACTCATTCTCTCCACTGGGGCAGTACTGCAGATATTTTTTCAGGGCGAAAAATGCATGGTTGAACTGATTCTTTTTTAGATAATAATCACCGATGTTAAAAAGGTATTTCGGGTTCTCTTCGACATTACCCTTGAAGGACAGGCGGGTTATGGCTGAGTCAAAGTACCTGAGTTTGTGGCTGAAAGATCGTATTATCTTCATCGCAATGGGAGAGTGTTTCTGTATCAGGAGCCCGAACTGGTCGCGGTACACTGCTATAACGGTGATATCGGTCAGCGCCTTTGCCGACTCGATGCTGGCGTGATTGCTCATGCAGGAAACAACACCAAAAAAATCACCGGGATACAGGATGTTTCCAGTATCCTCTTCAATAATCTCAGCCTCTTTCGAGATCTGGGCGTTACCCTCTCTTATGATGTAGAAACGGTCCGCATCCTTTTTGCCCTCGACGTTGACGTAGGAGTTCTTTTTAAACCGCATGATCGATAGCTGGACCTGGCTTCCATCAACCATTCAGCAGACCCCTTGCGTAAAGAGAGGATAGTATGCAGCAGAATCTTTGTCAACTCAAAAAGAGCAGTTGCTTTTCCCTCTGGCACCGAGATGGCTGGATTTCACATTAAGGACGACATAACAGTATTAAGTATATATCTTAATATGATTAATTTCAATCTTTTACGTATAAAAAGTGAATCCTCTCTCCGACGAAGGACTCCCAATTGGCTTGACTAACCCCTTGACTAACCTTTTAAATTTAATTAGATTAACACCGCTCTGTGGTTTTACACTTATCCATAGACGGGTGATTGGTTTCGTACAGCAGGATGGACAGCATAATTCTTGCATCAAAGTCTCCGAGAAGGAGAGATATCTTACAAACTGTCCGTATCCCATTTATCGTCTACAATCAGGATGTTCAGGAGGAGCTTGGTTTTCGCAGGTACATTAAATCCTCTGTAATCAATGTATCGAAGTTAAAAGCGGAAGCCGCACTCAGTGCTTTTTCGAAGGGTCTCATTCTGGGTGTTGATACCGTTGTATACTTTAACGGCAGGGTGCTCGGAAAACCCAGAGATGTTGATGAGGCATGTGCGTTCTTACGGATGCTGAGCGGCAACAGGCATCAGGTATTTTCCGGTATTACACTGAAAGATGCACAAAGCAGGGTGAGCTATTCGTCCTGTTCGATTTCTGAGATCAGTTTTTCTGAATTGACCCGTGATGAAATCCGACGGTACATCGAACTGGGGGAATGGGTAGATAAGGCAGGCGGGTATGCGGTCCAGGGGCAGGCCGCTCTCTACATTTCGAGGATTTCAGGTTCCTTCTTCAATGTTATGGGATTACCGGTGGAGGAGCTGTTCAGGCTCCTCAAGAGGTTTTCATATTTTGAGAGCGATGGAGTGTACAGGCCTGTCATGAGAAGGTGATCACACCTCAGGTTTCATAGCTTTCACCACTCACCTCCTCTCCCCTCGAAGGGAGCGGATTGTTTAATATATTGTACGAAACAGGGGAAATAATACTCTTGCATTTTTGAGCAGAGGATCTTCCGGCAGCAGCAGGCTGTACGAGAAAGAGAAAACTGTGGGAACCTTCTCCCATGGTTCATGACTCCTCACGGTGTCCGTACGGTTTTCTGCTTCCTAGAAAATTTCTTTGGAGAATTTCCTTGAAATCAATGAAGTCAGGAGGGATGAAACATTGGGAATTGTAACAATGAAAGAACTACTTGAAGCAGGGGTTCATTTTGGACACCAGACGCGGCGATGGGATCCAAAGATGAGACCGTACATATTCACCGAGAGGAACGGCATTCACATCATAGACCTCCAGAAAACCATTGCCCAGCTGAAAATCGTCTACAATGCCATCAAGGAGCTGGCCAAAAACAACAAGATAATTCTCTTTGTGGGCACCAAGCGGCAGGCGCAGGCCTCGGTCATTGAAGAGGCCACAAGATGCGGAATGCCATATGTTGCGAATCGATGGCTCGGAGGTATGATAACGAACTTCTTAACCATCCAGAAGAGCATTGCACGCCTCAACAGGCTGGAGAGAATGGAGGTCGACGGCTCCTTTGATCTCATGACCAAGAAAGAAGTCATCGGGCTGAGGAGGGAAAAGGAAAAACTGCTGAAAAACATTGGTGGGATAAAGGAGCTTGAGAGGCTTCCCGACATGGTTTTCATCATCGACCCTAAGAAAGAGGCCATTGCCATTGCGGAAGCCATGAAAACGAAGATACCTATTGTTGCAATTGTGGACACAAATTGCAACCCTGTAGGTATTGATTATCCAATACCCGGGAATGACGATGCCATAAGGGCTATTAACCTCTTTACCTCGGTCATATCATCGGCGGTTATTGAGGGACAGAACGAAGCGGGTAAGATAGAAATAACCGAGGAGACAAAGATCATGTCCCTTGCCGAGGAAGAAAAAGCCAGGGCTGAGCGGGAAGCGAGAGGTGAAGAGGAGGAGAGCTATATTTCAGGTGAAGAGACGCCTGTGCCGGCCGGTGAGCCTGAGCTTTCTGAGAAGGCCGCCGGCATCAAAGACTTCCAGTCCGGTCCGGTCCAGGAATTGGAGGAGGCGCACGGCAGCGAGGAGGAGACCGTTATTGCAGGTTCGGAGGAGGGCCAGGCCGAAGACTCTAAGGCAGGTAATGAAGCAGAAGATGCGCCAGAGGAGTCCCGAGAGAAGAAAGCAAATTGAACTACGAGCTATGGGGAGGTTGAACGTGGCTGTTAATGCGCAGGATGTAAAATTGCTTCGAGAAAGAACAGGTGCCGGCATTATGGATTGCAAAAAGGCCCTGACGGAGAGCGGGGGTGATTTCGACATGGCTGTGAGGTATCTTCGGGAGAAGGGCCTTGCTGAGGCAAAGAAGAGGAGCGGTCGTGAAGCAAAGGAGGGAAAAATTGCCGTTGTCTTTTCAGCTCACAGGGATGCCGTGCTCATGGTGGAGGTGAACTGTGAGACAGATTTCGTCTCCAGAACCGAGCAGTACAGGTCATTTGTCAATGAGATTGCAAAGAGTCTCCTGGAAGAGGGCACAATTTCTATCTCCTCAATTACGGAGGAGATTCAAAACAGGGTAAAGGCGGCAATTTCATCCTTTGGCGAGAACATCATACTGAGGAAGCTTATCCGCTTTGAAAAAACTGACGAGGATAGAAGTATTTTCAGCTCTTACATACACCTGGATGGGAGGGTGGGGGTCATTACTGAATTTCTCACCGACGTTGAAAATCCCGATGTAAATGAGGAGCTGGTAGAGTGCATGAAGAATATAACCCTCCAGATTGCTTCAATGGGACCGGTGAGTGTCTCGAGGGAGGATTTTCCCGGGGATGTGCTTGAGGAGCAACAGGAAATCTTCATGAAACAGGCTCAGGAGAGCGGAAAACCTGAAAAGATACTTGAGAAGATCGTTACAGGGAAGATGGAGAAGTTCTTTGCCGAATCCTGCCTTCTTGAGCAGAAGTATGTGAAGGACACTTCGATAACAATCGGTAAGTACCTGGAGGATGTGGAAGGCAGGGTGAAGGGATGCGTACAGGTTCAACGGTTTGCACGCTTCAAGCTCGGGGAAGAATAAGGTGATGAAATACAGCAGAATACTCCTCAAGCTGAGCGGGGAAGCGATTGAGGGGAAGGATGAGGTATTCAACCTGGAGAAGTTGGGTAGGATTGCAGAAGAGATAGGGAGAGTGCATGCTGAGGGCGTGCAGATCGGGGTAGTCATAGGCGGAGGGAACATAGTCCGTGGTCATACGTTTTCCCGCTACGGCTTCGATCGCGTGCCGGCAGACTCCATGGGAATGCTTGCAACGGTAATTAATTCCATGCTCTTTGAGGAAGTGCTTAAGTCAAAGGGAGTGCCGGCAAGGCTGCAGTCAGCGCTCTGCATTGACACGATTGCTGAAGCCATCGTGCTGAAAAAAACTATGCGCTACCTCCAGAACGGTGAGGTGGTCATATTTGCAGGCGGTACGGGGAGTCCATATTTTACAACAGATACGGCTGCTGCCCTCAGGGCTTGCGAAATTCATGCCGATGTGCTGCTTAAGGCAACTAAAGTCGAGGGTGTTTTCGACAGGGACCCTGAGCTCTATCAGGGAGGCACCTTCTACGAAACCCTGAATTACGAAGAGGTTCTCACAAGACAGCTCAGGGTCATGGACATGGCGGCGGTTTCCATTTGTCGTGATAATAACATACCAATTATCATATTCAACATAATGGAGGATGGAGCTCTTGTGAAGATCGTTCAGGGGTACAACATCGGAACAACGATAAAGGAGTAAACCATGTATGAGGAGTTGAAGAAAAATCTCAAAGCTCGTATGAATAAGTCCATAGACAATTTGAAGGATGAGTTCAAGCGCATCCGCTCCGGAAGGGCTACTCCAGGGCTCGTTGAGGGTTTGATGGTGGACTATTACGGGAACAAGACGCCTTTGAAACAGCTTGCAAGCATATCGGTTCCTGAGGCCCGTCTCATCGTTATCCAGCCGTGGGATAAGGGAGCACTTGCCGAGATCGAGAGAGCCTTTCACAGGTCGGACCTGATGCTTACACCAACGAATGATGGAAAAGTCATTCGTATATCCGTTCCCCCTTTAACTGAAGAGAGGAGGAAGGAACTTGTGAAGGTGGTAAAGGGTAGGGCCGAGGAGGGGCGTATTGCTATCAGGAACATCCGGAGGGACGGCAACGATGAGGTAAAGACAGCAGAGAAGAAGGGGGAGATAAGCGAGGATGATTCAAAGAAGCTCATCGATGAGATTCAGAAAATCACCGATGAGCACATCGAGAGCATAAACGAGCTTTTTGAGAAGAAAGAAGCTGAGATAATGGAAGTATAAGATGGAGGAAGAGTTGAAGCGGTCCCGGAATGCGGCGGCTGGGGCAGAGAAGGAATTTGAAGGGAAAAGGATACCCCGCCATGTTGCCATTATCATGGATGGCAACGGTCGGTGGGCCCAGCAGAGGGGTATTCCGAGGACTGAGGGACACCGTGCAGGCGCTGATCGGGTGAAAGAGATTGTGGACACATGCCTTGAGCTTGGGGTGGAGTACCTTACCGTGTTTGCATTTTCCAAGGAGAACTGGAGAAGGCCCAGGGGTGAAGTCAATGGAATCATGAAGCTTGCAGAGTTTTTCTTCATGCGCTTCTTCGAGGAGCTTAGAAGGAAAGGTGTGTATTTCTTCCATCTCGGGGACAGGACCGGATTATCGAAGTCGATCATCGGTATCATCGAAGCGATGGAAAAAAATAATGCGGATGAGCGAAGGCTGAACCTGAGTATTGCCTTTAACTACAGCGGGAGGGCTGAAATAACCACCGCATTTCGCAAGCTGGGGGAGCTTGTAGCTCATGGGGTGTTGAACCCCCGGGACATTACTGAAGAGCACATCCGAGATACTCTCTATACGAGTGAAATCCCGGACCCCGATCTTCTAATAAGAACCGGCGGTGAGATGAGAGTGAGCAACTTTCTCATATGGCAGATTGCATACTCGGAGCTCTGGGTAACCGATGTGCTGTGGCCCGATTTTACAAGAGAGATTTTTCTGAAAGCAGTGGGGGATTACAACAGAAGAGAACGAAGGTTTGGGGGCTTGTAGGTTTTAGGTATAGTTAGGGAAAAAAGGCAGCTTTGCAAAGGAGCTGCAGATAAGTTCTTGTAATGCGAAAGCGGATCATCTTCTCAGTTCTTTTTATCCCCCTCGTGGCAGGGGCCATATATGCCCAGTTCCTGAAAGGCCTCCCTTTCTTTTTTTTCGTGCTTCTTATCAGCGCCCTTGCGTCAAGGGAGGTACACGATCTACTGTGCAGGGCAAATCTGTCTGGAGTTCCGCCGGCCCTCCGCTTTATACTGCCACCCGCCATTCTCATCACCGCCTCCTATGTAAAATCCTTTGTAACCGGGTGGGAAGGTGCTATTTTATTATATATAGTTACAGGTACTGTACTGCTCTATTTTATATTTACTCTGATAAGCAGGGGTGATCTGAGACATCTCTTATCGCTCCTTGCAGGTTACGTCTACACGGGGGTATTTCCGCTCTTCATCCTGGAACTGAAGTGGGAAAGAAGCGGGATGGTTCTTTTGTACTTTTTTTTCCTTATCGTGTGGATGAATGATGCAGCAGCCTATTTCGTCGGGACTTTTTACGGGAGAACAAGAGGAATAGTGAAGATTAGTCCCAACAAAAGCATTGAGGGTTATGTGGGAGGGGCCCTGGTCACATTTGCTGTTGCAAACGCCTTCGAGGTCGCAGTGGGCACTGCAATGCCTCTTAATCTTCTTGAGACAAATCTTGTGACAGCGGTGCTCTGCATCACCGCTCCTGCAGGTGATCTCATTGAGTCAATGTTGAAGAGGAGAGCGGGGGTAAAAGATTCCTCAAACCTCATCCCAGGGCTGGGGGGGATACTTGATATCTTTGACAGCGCTCTGTTCAGCGCGCCATTTTACTATTTCGTGATAAATCTTTTTCTTTGATCTGGAATAACCCATGGGTACGACAATTTTACTGGGTATTATCTCCATTGGAATCCTCATATTCGTGCATGAGCTGGGGCATTTTCTTGCCGCCCGGGCTTCTGGAATCAGGGTTGAAGTTTTTTCAATTGGATGGGGCAGGGGAATCCTGTCTTTCCACTGGAAGGATACAAGGATACAGATTGGATGGATACCCTTTGGTGGCTACTGCAAGATGGCCGGTGATTCACCGAGAGATGAACGTGCGGGAAGCTCCGATGAGTACTATTCAAGCTCCCCCATACGGAGAATACTGGTCGCTCTGGGCGGTCCTGTATCAAATTACCTCTTCGCCGTCATTCTTTTCTCCCTCATCATAATTATTGGCTATGAGATCCATACCTTTTCAAACAGAATTGTTCTTGCAAACCCCGAAAACACGCTTTTTTCCAGCTCAACTACACCGGCCCGGCAAGCCGGGTTGCAGGATGGCGACATCATACTTGAGATCGATGGGCAAAAGACCATAAACTGGAATGATGTAACCGAAAAGATTGTGAGAAACCCTCTCAGACCCCTTAAGGTTACCGTCCTTCGTGAGGGGGCAATCCATGAAATAGTCGTTGTACCCCAGCTCGATAAGGAGACCGGGAGAGGCTTGATCGGGATCCATCCCTGGGTGGAACCCATTGTTGGAGGGGTTTTACCGGATCAGCCTGCCCAGAGGGCAGGTATCAGGGAGGGTGATAGAATCATTGCTGTCG
>CAZPCG010000057.1:3910-8983 GCA_964584875.1 uncultured Spirochaetota bacterium | reverse complement strand
AGACCGTTTTGCAAAAGCTCATGATTTCTTCGATGGCGCTCAAACCGGCGCTCCAGTCCCTCTTCCAGAACCAGCCGCAGGGCCTCGTATAGGGCATATATCATGGAGACCGGCGCCGTATGGTGATAAACCCGTTTTGACCCCGACCAGTATTTTCGCACCATGCTCAAATCGAGGTACCAGCTCTGAACCTTCGTTTTTCTCTTTTCCATCACTTCCACGGCCGGCGGGCTGAATGAAACCGGGGAAAGACCCGGAGGCGCGCTGATGCACTTCTGCGTTCCGCTGTAGACGGCATCGATCCCCCAGTCGTCCACCCGCACATCGGTGCCACCCAGGGATGTAACTGCATCGACCAGGAATAAGGCGCCCCTGTCATGTGCGACCCCGCTTATTTCTTCCAGCGGTTGAAGAACGCCCGTCGATGTTTCAGCGTGCACGACGGCTATCAGTTTGGGTTTAGAGCTTCTCAGGGCCTTTTTGACATCATCTGGATCAACCGGCTTGCCCCAGGGGGCATCCACACGAACCAGTTTTGCCCCGCACCGCTCGACGATATCGCACATGCGGTTTCCGAAAACGCCGTTTACGCACACGAGGGCTTCATCACCCTGCTCGAGCAAATTGACGAAGCAGGTTTCCATACCCGCACTCCCTGTGGCCGAAACCGCGAAGGTAAGCTGATTCTTCGTGCGGAACAACTGCCTCAGCATCTCCATTACCCCGTCCATGATCTCAATGAACTGGGGATCTAGATGTCCGATCATCGGGGTTGCCATTGCCTTCAGCACCCTGGGGTGGATGTCGCTGGGTCCGGGTCCCATTAAAAATCGGGAGATCGGATTCAGCTCTTCTGGTATTTTCATCCCACAGCTCCTTTTCAAAACTGACTTCAGGCTGGACACTACAATCAAATCCTTCATGATATAAAAACTCAATTTAAAGCTCGTGGTATACTGGTATCGTTAATTAAGTTAGGGTTGATCAGTATACCTATGTAAGCCTGCGGGCAGTACTTCCATGGTTAAGCCTCCATTACCTCAGCCGTCAGCTCCAGCACCCTGTCAATATCCTCTGAGCTTATACCGTAATGGGTCACCATCCTGAACCGGGATGTTCCCGTCCGGAGAAATCTGACACCCCTCCTCCCAAGCTCCTGGAGGAACCTTTCTGGGGTCATCTCCCCATCAACTAGATCGAAGTAGATGATGTTCGTTCTCACATACTTCAGATCAATTGAGAGCCCGGGTATTCTATCGATACCCCCCGCAAGCCTGAGCGCATTCTCATGGTCCTCCGTAAGACGGTCCACCATGCTATTAAGCGCAATGAGGCCAGACGCAGCTATGATACCACTCTGCCTCATTCCACCCCCCAGGACCTTGCGCTTTCTCCGTGCCTCGGCAATGAACCTGCTTGAACCGCAGACAACCGACCCGACAGGACATGCAAGCCCTTTTGAGAGGCAGAAGGTCACCGAATCGACACCTCGCACAAGTTCCCGAACCTCAACGCCAAGTGCAATAGCAGCGTTGAAAATCCGCGACCCATCCAGGTGAACCAGCAGGCCGTATCTCCCGGCAAGCCTGACTACCGAAGCGGTATATTCAGGCGTCAGCGGAGCGCCGCTGCAGTAGTTCTGGGTGTTCTCCAGGCATACCAGCCTTGTCCTCGGGTAGTGCTCATCCTCACCCCTGATCGCAGCTTCAATGTCCTCCAGTCTCATTGTGCCGTCTGGCTGATTGGGAATGGTGTGGGGATGGAGCCCCCCCAGGGCAGACATCCCTCCCGCCTCGTTGAGGAACATGTGGGCTTTATCACCGAGTATCACCTCTTCGCCGCGGGCGCAGTGGGTGAGAGTACAGATGAGATTTCCCATCGTTCCGCTTGGAACTAGCAGAGCAGCCTCCTTTCCCGTTATCTCAGCTGACCGCCGTTCAAGTCTTATTGTGGTGGGGTCTTCGCCGAATACGTCGTCCCCCAGTTCAGCCCTTGCGATGGCATCTCTCATCTGGGGTGTCGGCAGTGTAACGGTATCGCTCCGCAGGTCTATGACTTTCATCGGCGGCCTCCTTTCAACTTTCTAACACTTTTTTCAATCATTCTTCTTATCTTTTCGTAGCTTGGGGGCGGTCCTGTCCTGATCTTCCTGCCATTAACAAATATTCCATCTGCAATTCCCCATTCAAGAAAGGTCTCTCTTCTAAGAGTATCATATTCGTTGAATACAACCTTTCCCCCGAACTCTGAAGCTGCCCTTCTGGCCCTTTCAAAGACCATGTTCATCGCAGGGCACCATCCATTTCTGAACGCGTTGACCACGACCTTTCCAGGGATCAGTTCCGGCTTCTTCCTCTGTATGATCCATTTCGGAGGATTGGCTTCTACTTTAAAAGGCTTCCATAATAAAACCTGTACCCCCTGTTTGTCAACCTTTCTATAACCCTGCTTTCTAAACCACGCTGCCCTCATGAAAAAGGGCAGTGAAACGCCCCACGAAGCCATGCCTTCTGCTCCCATAGCCCTTGCATCTGCCTCGGCGGCGCTGAGCAGGGCTTTCCCCATACCCTGCCCCTGGAAGTTGCCCCGACCCTCTTTATGCCCGTGTACCCAGATACAGTATATGAAATAGAGCCCCAAGCCTTCTGCAAAGGAGTGCTCAATCGGAACGTACTGTATCATGCCGCCAATGATGCCCCTGTCATCCCGTGCAAGCTTCACTCTGAGACCTTTTTCTCTCATTTTGCTGTACCAGTGCTCCTTATGTTTGCCTGCCTCCATCATCTCTTCAGACCAATCCTCGAGGCACATGAAATAAAGCTTTTCATTTTCTTTTGTTAAATCCACTACCTCCATGCAGGTTCCTCCTTTCAAACAATTCTGGGAAAAATGGAGAACCCTGATCAGACCACACCCCAGATAACATGCCACACCTCATCCTGGGACATCCATCAAAATACCGGAATGTTATTATCATACTACCTCCAATGGGGGCTATTTCGTATAACGTTGCGCCGGGGTTCTTGATTTAACCCCGGAGACTTTAACGCTTATGACCATATTTGCGATCTCCTCTGCTCTTTCAGGTGGTATTTTCAGATTCTCTATAATTGCCTTTGCTGTTGGATCATTAGCCATGCATTCAATAGGAAAATTTGTTTCATCGATTATTCTAACATCCCTGAATCCCGCTTCCTTTATCCCTTCTATATATTCATCCTTCAATATCGCACCCGAAAGGCACCCAACGTAAGCTTCAACAGAGTTTTTTAGGAAATCTGGAAGTTCCTTCAACAAAACGAGATCAGAGACCATCAACCTTCCACCTGGTTTTAGAACCCTGAACGCTTCAGAGAAGACCCTTCTTTTATCAGGAGAAAGATTGATTACACAATTTGATATGATCACATCCACGAAATTATCTCCAACCGGTAAACTTTCAATCTCCCCGAGCCTGAATTCCACATTTTCATACCCACCTTTCATGGCGTTTTCTCTTGCCTTCGAAATCATCTCAGGGGTCATATCCACACCGATAACCTTCCCCTTCTTCCCAACTTTTTTGGCGGCAAGGAAACAGTCAAGACCTGCACCGGAACCAAGATCAAGCACAACTTCTCCCTCTTTTAGAGATGCAAGAGCGACAGGATTTCCACAGCCAAGACCTAAATTCGCCCCTTCGGGAACAGCTTTGAGTTCCTCCTCTGCGTAACCTATCTTCTTACTGATACCCTGTGCCGTATCAACTGCATCAACTATATCAACGCTTCCACAACATGAGTGCACAGGAGCGCAGCAAGAGCTATCCTGTTTAGCTATTTTTGCATAACCGTTCCTTACGACTTTTTTTATTTCTTCTTTTTTTCGCATTTTATCAACCTCCCTGTGACTTTATTTATTGTAAGCCTTCGAACTATTTCGGACCACGGTGCGCCGGGGTTTGTGAATGCGTCTCAAAGCGCACCCTCTGTGTACAGCGTAGCGAAACCGAACAGGGCTCCTCAATTATACTCGCTTCCACATAAGATCAAAACAAAAAAAGTTGGCACCTTGCCCCTCAGATGTTCCCTTTGCAGGCTCCGTATCACCCTCAGCTCCTTCCCCATGTGAACAGCTCTCCCGCCCTCAGAGTACCATGTGTCTGATCCGACTCCCCAAAAGCTGTCGGTCATCCTCTTTCCCGATTGGATACACCTACCTCCCATTCCTATGCTAGGAGCTATGATTAGACTGTTGGGATGGAAGTTGGTTGAAACGATCTGATTGAGCGACGCGATTTCATGATGGCCAATAGCTCTCGAGAGCGTCGCAACAATTCTGCATTGTCACGTTCACTCATAAACAAACAATGCTGAATGCAATAAGCATTGCTCTAGGCAGTTACAAATATCATTTTTGTGGTATGTATTGTATATTTTTTCCCAAAATAGAATAGAATTTTTTATCAAGTGTCCAAATCTGGGCATTACTTCTCTGGGCAGCAATAATAATGACAGCATCTATTAGACCAATACCCTTCGACATGAAATTATTCTCAGAAGAGTATTCACCTGCTTCTAGCCAAAGACCTTCATGCTTAGTTTTAGGTAAGTTCTCCCAGTAATGTTTAATTATTTCACATTCTCTTTTATTTTTAGCCCCTTGTAACAGTTCTCCAAAAATACATTCTATGACAATAACTTCCTGATTTTCTATAAGTTGTCTTATGACCTTGAAATAGTGTGGATTTCCTTTTAAGAATTCAATCCATATGGAAGTGTCGAGAATAATCATCTCTTTCGATTCAGGGACCGAATTTTAGAAGCTGATACATCTTCTTTAAAGTAAAGAGGTGACGATTCAATTTGTTGATTCAACTTTTTAATTTTCTTAAGAGAAAGCCACTCCTTTAACGCTAAAATAAGACTATCTGTTAATGTTTGACCACCTGCATATTCTCTTACTTCACTAACAATATCATCTGGAATTAAAGCGGTTACTTTCATAAGACATAGTATACGATAAACTATCGTACAAGTAAAGATTTATTATGAAGTGCTAAAGGCATTTGGGCGAACTAAGTAAGCCACAAAC
>CAZPCG010000057.1:0-3900 GCA_964584875.1 uncultured Spirochaetota bacterium | reverse complement strand
TTATTTAATTCTACACATTACTGTCCAAATTAACTAAAAAGACCTCGGAGATAAAAATGACCTACAAATATTAAATCGATACGCTACTCGTTTGAATAAAGAAGCCGAAGACGTCCTCACCTTTCAGGTCGATTTATGAAAAGAGGCGATTTATATAGAGTGTACAAGGCTTCAAAACATGATCCAAAAAAATACCGTGTCTTTGTCGTTGTAAGTAGACAAGTGTGCATAGACTCAAAATTTTCAACAGTCATCTGTGCTCCAATATATAAGTACTCTATCAGGAGATAAAGTCAAAGAACTCAACAGAGCACTTTCCATCGCACTTGAACTAGAAGCTTCTTGATATGGTACTAAGGTCAAATGGCGTATAACGGTTCCGCTGCTTGTGAAGTGCTAAAGGCATTTGGGCGAACTAAGTAAGCCACAAACAGCGTGTCAGAGGTCATCGACCAGAATCTATTTGATAATACTGGCTCCGCCACTCATTTCTATAAATCTTGAGGAAACTTTTTCAACATCCTGCATGTCTTTTTCTTTTATAGAGCTGTTAATCGCTTTTGTTCTGATAATAGCTTCCCAGTGGCGGGGTCAATGGCCATATAACAGCCTTCAACAGGAATTGTAATCGCCTCACCTTTTGCGACTGTAGATCCAGAGAGATGAGGGGCATCAAGAATTCCTGTCCTTACTGCTTTTTCCAGCACAACAGGGTCAATCAGAGGGTCTTTACTTCCTTTGCCAAGGTTCTGAATAGCCCTTATAATGAGATTTGCTTCTTTGATGAGTTGCTCTTTTCGTTTGTTAATCACAGAGTCACAAGTTGCATCTGGTAATCCCTTTAATGCTAAACGGATTGCGCCTTGAACTATCCCACAACTTTCAACAATCTCTTTGGCGCTTGCCGCATGGTCTGCTTCACAATAACTAACAACATGGACTATATGGGGTTCGAGAGTCATGGCTAATGCAACTGATGTTGCCAATTGCCCCTTTGCTATATGTGGGTCCACAGCTATGCTCCTCAGCCCTGTGCGTATCTGGCGGACAGATGTAAAATGTCCATCGTGAAGGCTCTCAATCAATTCTATTTTTGCGAACATCTTAGATAGATCCATTGCAGGGCTTGTTTCAGGAGGGGTATTGAGCATATATTGGGAAACGTAGTATCTAACACCCAGCGCTTTGGCATTATAGGCTGCTAAAAAGGCAACGGCTACTGCAACGGCATCGTGAGCATCGCGCAGACTCCATTGATGCGACTCGTTGACCTCCACAGGTATTCCCTTCTCCGCATACCACCTGATGGTTGCCTGGTTTTCTCGAATTGCTTCTAAAAGCGTACGCGCCGAGCGTTTATCCAGTTCACTATACCAGAAGAGAGGAATTGCTCCCCAGGCGATATTAATCAACCTAACACTCATTTCTGCCCATTGAATGAGATCTCTTGTTCCCGCGTAACATCGAAGAAGCGGGAAGTTTCCACAACGGGTTGCATCGTAAATCACCCGAAGGTCTTCTGGTTTGCGAATCGGCACACCGCCTGCACCACTCTCTGTAGGAGGCATATCTTGGGGACGAAAGAAATATTCCTGGGCATTCTGATCCGGGGCTATGCTTAATATGTCCAGCTCTTCTGAAAGCGCTATCTGGCGAGCTGCTTCTATTGTTTCCTCTACTGTCTTCAGGCCAAGATGATGACGAAGCAAAGGAAAGGGTTGCTGCCGTCGAATACGTTCAATTAGAGTCTGGGCAAATTGCCGATCTCTGTTAGGTCGCTTTTGTTCTTTTAAATAGGATACTATCGCCTCTTGAGTTTCTCTACCAGAAAAGACGGTTTCAAAGAGACCGGTGCTCCGAGCTACTTCCGCCACAGGAGGAGTGCCGCCAAAGACAACCCTGATACCTTTTATCCCTTTTCTTTTGAGTTCTTGTTCAAGTTCTTTAAAAAGCTCTCGGGCAGCTTCAGGAGTCAATCGGTAACTTACCGCAGCTAAATCGGGTTTTGTTTCATATATCCGAGAGACAAACCTTTCAATAGGTATAGCCGGACCCATAAACTCGATCTCATAGCCGAGACTTTCAGCAAGACGGAAGAAGTTAAGGATACCTGCTACATGAATGCACTTCCCCAGACAGGCTCCTAAAATCCGCAATGATCTCATTCTGTTCTCCCTTCCTCCACCAATCTGCGAATCTGTCTAACACTGAGGCCTGAAAGTCCAAGCCGCTCTATTGTTCTGCCTTCTGCCATGTAATCACAGCCGTGTAGAACACTGGCAAGGTGAATGATCGTCTTTATCGTAGGCACAGGCACGCCAAAACGCTCGCCGAAGGAGGCAATGGGAACAAGGCTTGTGGGAACGTCCTCAGTGATGTAACGATGGTCAAGAGTATTGGGAGCTTTGATCCCTCTGTAGCCCTTATTTGCCTGCATAGCTTCGTAAAGATTATCCCCGGCTACACCATAAGCCTGATAAAGCCATTCTCTGGCAGTGAGGACTCTTATGCCTAAAGCCTCTGCCACTTTAACCCGTTCCGCATCGAGCTTCTCCAGAACTTTTACCACAGAACAGCTGGCACCTTCATGATAGTATTCAAAATTTCCCTTGCGTTGCTCAATCCAGGCGGTATTAAGAACAATCAAAGCGGGGTGAAACACTGCGCCGATATTACTTAGACTCGTCTTCAGGACATTGTCGCCAGCGACAAACTGAGGCAAAACCTTTTTGAAAGTGGTAAGCACATCGGTAATATGATAGGCTGGGAAGGTTGCTACCGGAATCGCATTCTTAATCCCAAAAATTCGAACCTGTCCGGGATTAGTTATACGACAGGCATAGATAAGGGTTTCAGCTTCAGCAAGGAAGGGATAAGCGCTAACCTTTAACTGACGAAGGGCTTCAGCAAACTCTAACGCCCCTCCTGTTCTGCCGGGGTTTAAAACCACAACCTGCCCGTCAACCAGATGTGGACCAAGGATTCTCGCCATCTCCTTGTGTCCAGTAGCAGGGATCACTACCATTATCAAATCCACACCCGATAGTGCCTGGGAAGGGTCAGTTGTAACGAGATTCAATTTGGCAAAACCATTTACCTCGCCAGTAACCTGAATACCACCAGACAGTTTAATAGCTGATATCCGATCTTCACTTCTGTTAAACAGGTTGACACGGCAACCAACAAGTGCAAGATGCCCTGCCACTGCTAACCCACCGTTTCCCGCACCAGCTACACATACCGAAGGCATATCCTCAGCGGTTTCTATCTCCCCCAAATTTTCTTCCTGTTCTTTTAGAAGTGTTAAAAATTCTCTCGGAGATTCGACCTTCTGTAGAGTTTCCAAAAAACTGGGCATATGGAAAAGATGGGCTAACCTGCCAAGGATTTTTAGTTGAAAACCCTGCCCATTTATTCTTCCGAGCACTAGAAACACCAAATTAACTGGCTTGCCGTCAATAGCCTGGAAATCAATGCCCGTTCGGCTTTTTCCAAAAGCGATCATTGGTTGATGGACAGCGGTGGTACAGATATGAGGGATAGCCACTCCCTGTCCTATACCAGAGCTACCCTTTCTTTCCCTGGCGAGCAAGCCCTGTACGGCTACATCTGACTGGGTTAATCTACCTGCATTTTTAAAAGTCTCTATCAACTCTGCAAACACTTCCTGCTTGGTTCGCCCGCTGAGTTCCGTCAAGATTGCACTCTGGACGATGATTTCATGAAGTCGCAAAGTTCATCACCTTCTATTTCCATCGATGGCGTCTAACGTTCCCGTCGTAACCGAAGCCGGTTACACCGGGTTATGTGCAGTAGCGCCTTTGGCCTTACATTTTAGTAAAACACCAGGTATCGTCATCTATACACATCCTTCAGGTAATCCTACCTGATGCTCCCTGT
>CAZPCG010000056.1:0-9038 GCA_964584875.1 uncultured Spirochaetota bacterium | reverse complement strand
CCGTAGTGGGCGATGCTGAAGATCGGCGCCTGGGGATCGGTGTTGATAGCGACTATCTTTGCCGATTGGTCCATACCCGCCCTGTGCTGGACAGAGCCCGAGATGCCGCAGGCGATGTACAGCTTAGGACGCACGGTGGTGCCGGTCTGTCCCACCTGGTGGTCCTTCTCTATGAAGCCAGCATCCACGGCAGCCCTGCTTGCACCCACCTCGGCGGCAAGCACGGCAGCAAGCTCCCGTATGAGATTGAAGTTTTCCCTCGAGCCGACCCCGTACCCGCCCGAGACAATGATCTGTGCGGCCTTCAGATTGACCTTCTTCTCCATTTTTTCCCGTTTGAGGATGCGGGTTACGTTTTTCAGGTTGTTCAGGCTGGGATTAAACTCGATGATCTCTCCTTTTCTGCCGTCCTGCAGCGGGGGCATGGGCATCACCCCTTCCCGTACCGTAGCCATCTGAGGTCTCCGCTTCGGTGAAACGATCGTGGCAATGATGTTGCCGCCGAACGCCGGCCTGATCTGGTAGAGTATGTCATGGTACTCCTTTTTATCGGTGTGCTTGTAGTCCCCGATCTGGAGGTCGGTGCAGTCGGCGGTAAGGCCGACCTTGAGGTTTGAGGCGACGCGCGGTGCAAGGTCCCTCCCCTGTACCGAGGCCCCGTAAAGCACTATTTCAGGCTTGTGCTCCTTAACGAGATCGACAAGGACCTTTGCATATTTCACCGTATCGTATTCTTTCAGCACCACGTTCTCACAGATGTATACCCTGTCGGCGCCGTGCTGAAAGAGTTTGTCCCTGAATTTCTTCACACCCGATCCTACCAGCACAGAGCAAAGCTTCACCTTCAGCGCATCGGCAAGCTCCCTGCCTTTCGAAAGGAGCTCCAGTCCCGTATCCCTCAACTCGTCCCAGTCATGCTCTGCGTATACCCAAACCTCACCATGATGTTCCATAAAACATTCCTCTTCTCCGTCTTGATGAGACAATTTTTTTACTCCTACCAGGTATGGTCTTCTATCAGCTCGGCGACAAACTCCCGAATTCCCTCATCGGTTGGTTCAATACTTTTAAAGCCTTTTCCAGTAAGCGTGATGCTCTCGATCTTCTTCACCATTGTCGGTGAGCCCGCAAACCCGATCTCACCGGGGTCAGCATTGATGTTCCCTGCACTCCACATCTCTATGTACAGCCCTTTCTCTTTCAGATGGTTCCTCAGTTCCTCCGTGCTTTTAAACTCCGGGTGCTTATCGAGCAGGGCCCCGAGGTCGAACTCGCAGGCTGCCTTCCTGTATTTCAAGAGTTTCTTTGCGATGAACGGTCGTGGTTCGTTGGCTGTGCTGGTTACTGTCAGTAGCACGGGCAGGGGGGCTTCTATTAGTTCTGCGCCGTCCTCAAGGAGCTTTCTTACCTTTATCCGATTCCCCGCGAGCTCCTCTATACCCTCAACGTAGGTAACCTGGGCGATGTCGAGCTTTTCCGCAGTCTGGGGTCCGACCTGTGCCGTGTCTCCATCGATGGCCTGCCGTCCGCAGAAGATGATGTCGAAATCGGGCATCTTCGTTACAACCGCCTGTTTGAGCGCGAAGGATGTGGCAAGGGTGTCGGAGCCTGCAAGTGCTTTATCACTAAGGAGGTACACTCTGTCAGCCCCCCTGTAGAGGCATTCCTTCAGGACAGTGACGGCTGAAGGAGGACCCATGGAGATAACGCTCACCATTCCACCGTAGCGCTCTCTCACCTCCAGCGCCATCTCAAGGGCATTGAGGTCTTCAGGGTTGAAAATTGCCGGTAAAGCCGCCCTGTTTACCGTTCCGTCCTCTTTCATTGCCTGACCGCTGATGTTTTTAGTGTCTGGAACCTGTTTCACCAGAACCACCATTTTATACCCTTTCATTTTAAAACTCCATTTTTTGAGAATAGGGTGGCGAAACCGCCCTGAGTTGAAAACCGGTAAGGATGAGAGCGGCATTTCATGCGACTGAAAATGGCCGGCCCACCTGAACCCGGGTGTTTATACAGTGGTTACAGTTTGCAAATGCGAAATTTACGTATATACCAACCGGGTGTCAAATCTTTTTGTTAGCCGGTGCTATTTAAAATTGGGGAGCATCTTTTCCTGGAGCTCCTTGTACAGTCCGAAGAGCTCCGAGTAGTAACCCAGCATCTCCTGTTGCGGCTCGAATACCCGCTTTTCCCTGACAATGCTCCGTGCTGCATCGGGAATATTGCTGTAGAGGCCAGAAGCACGGGCGAGGACGATTGCAATACCCAGGAGCTCTGCATCGTTCAACTGCGTTTTTGCAAAGGGCACGCCCGTTGCATCGGCCTTGAGCTGGATAAACCACTCCGCCTTCGCCAGTCCACCGGTGGTGACAACGGGGTACTGGAATTGCGGGCCGTGCCCTTCAATGATCTCCATGCAGTCCCGAATGCTGAAGGCTATGCCCAGGTAAACGGAACGAAGCACATCACCCGGGCCGTGAGAGCTGGTCAACCCGAAGAAAAGTGCCTTTGCGTCAGGGTTCCAGAGAGGGGTCCTTTCCCCCTTCAGGTAGGGCAGGAATAGAATGGGGGGCCCCGGCAGGCGGTTGGGGTCGACCTCACTCAAGCTTCCCCTCCCGATAACACCCTTTACCCAGTCGACCGCCTTCCCGTAGGTGCTCGTTATTCCCGCTATATTCCAGTAGCCTTCGATGAGGTGAGGGTAGCAGAGCAGGCGGTTATCGGTAATGCTTTTGTCCCAGCAGAGGTTTATCCCGCCCGATGAGCCTGCCCTTTCGCATGACCTCCCCTTCGAAAGCGAGTTTGTCCCTACAAGGGCTGCCGCGAAATCAACACCAATAGCGTAGACCGGAATGCCCCTGGGTATGCCGAATAGCATTTCGGCATCAATGTTCGTAGTGCCGATTTGCTCTCCCATATAGACAATGGGGGGGAACTTATCACTGTCAAGCCCCGTTTTCTCTATCTTTTCTCCATCCCATGGTCTGATGCCGCTCGACGAGGTGGAAGCGCAAAAAAGACCCGTGAGCCTGTAGGCGATGTAATCGAAGGACTGCAGGAACTTGTGGGTGCTCCTGTATACCCGGGGGTGTTCCTCCTTGAAGAAAAGCGCTATGGGTATGTACATGGTCGAGGTGATTCTGTCCGCTTCACTTTCTGTAAGCCTGCGGATGTACCTCTTTACCCGGTCGTCGAGGTATCCAACGGCGGGGAATATCGGAGCCCCATCTCTATCGACAGGTATCAGGGATGGTCCATGGCCTGTAATCCCGATGCCTGTTATACCCCGAAGGTCTACTTTTTCCCCGATAGCCCGAACCGTCTGGTGTAAGGCGGTTATGAAATCCTCGGTGCTGTATTCATGTCGGGTTTCCTCCCCAGGAGCATAGGTGCAGTCGCTTGCAGCAAGCACTTCGCCGGTGGGGTTTATCGCTGCTGTCTTGAACCTCGTAGTCCCCGCATCGAGACAGAGGAAAAAATGTTTACGATTCATCAAGGGTAAATTTACGAAATTTTTTCCCGTTGAGGAACATAATGAAAAAACCTGATGCCGAGATGAGGGGGAAGAGGAGGAGAGATGTCCTGAAGGAGGCGTACTTTGAGGCAACCGAGAGGAGGAAGGGTATCAGGATCCCCCCTATGGGTATGGCGATTTTGATGATGCCAAGAACTGTCCCTGCCATTTCCTTGAACATCAGTCCGCCCAGGGTTATGATGAGCGGGAGTAAGGCCGAGAGGGTCATTCCGGTGAAGAACACAACCCCGAAGGTTGCGGTGCCGGTTTGTGTGAAGTAGAGTATTGCCATGAAGATTGAGGCGCTTCCAAAGAGGAGGACGATGAAGCGGGGTATCTGGTTCTTCTTTGAGAAAAATCCGATGAGCAGCCTCCCCGATGCGATGCCTCCCAGGAAAATGAGCAGCCCGATTTTGGAGGTTACCTGGTTAAACCCCCTGAACTCCATGAGATAGGTGGTCATGATGCCCACTGAACCAAGCTCGATGCCAACGGTGCAGATTGTTAAAGCAAAGAGAATGCCTACTGCCTTCTCCCCGAGGAGGAACTTGAGCCGTGAGGAGAGTGGCTCTTCTGAGCGCCTCCCCCTTCCTGTCCTCGAGAATAGGAACAGGAGCGCAAGCCCGGCCACGGCAATGCCCGATTGTACCGTAGCATTTCTCCAGTTCATCTGTAGGAAGATGAGGTAGAAGGTAATCATGAGGGACCCCAGGGTGACAAAGAAGTGGTTTACGTTTATATAGAGACTCTCCTTCTTCCTGTGAATGTCCAGGAGCATGGCATCGGTGACGCCCTCATAGGTGCCGGTACCTGCTCCTATGAGAAACATGATGAAGAGGTTGGTATGGAAAGAGGGGGAAAGGTAAAAGAAGATAAATGAGAGGGCAAGGACTGCGCTGCCTGCAAAGAGTATCCTCGTTTTCTCGTAGGCGTCGGAAAGAGCGCCTGAGAGAATGACAGAGAGTATGAATCCCACATTCTGCACAGTCAGAAGAAGGCCGATCTGGTAGGGAAAAAGCCCTATGTTCCGCGCAGCAGCGCCGATGATGGTCGATCCCACACCGAGGAAGAACATCGAGGTGTAGGAGGCCGATGTCAGTGCGTTTACGTTCCGTATCACTCTTTTCCTCTCCTCCGAATGGCGATGATGAACACTTCCCTGCTCTCACTCCGGGAGCTGGCCGGTTTGAAGAGGTGTACCTCAGCGTAGCAGGGTTTCAGTTCGCGTATGAAATCAGCAACGTCCTCCCCCTGAAACATCTTCGCTACGATCGAGCCACGGGGCTTCAGCAGGGTCTGGGCAACCTCAAAGACCCTCCGCACAATCATCAGTGACTGCTGGGAGTCAAGGAACCTGTTTCCCGTTGTTTTTGGGGCTGCATCGCTTGCGATGAGATCGAAAAGCCGCGGTGTTTCCGCATGCTCTGCGGTAGTTTTTACGCCTCTTTGAACCTTCTCGGCGATCGTGCCGGCGCTAACCGAATGAATATCTTTATTTATAAATGAGAAACGGCTGTCGCTGATGCGTACATTGCTGTCGATGTCGATTCCAACAACCTTCCCATCTACCGTCTTCTTCAGCATGTACTGCGACCACGACCCCGGTGCGCATCCAACGTCGAGAACGGTCTGACCCTTTCTCAGAAGATGGTACTTCTGGTCGATTTCAATGAGCTTGTACACCGACCTGGCAAGGTACTTTTCATCTTTTGCCTTTTTGTAGTAATAGTCCTTTATCTTCTTCATGGTATCCTGTGTATCCTGAATCTTCCAGTGTATATATTTTTATGGGAGAAATCAACGGGAGATTTTCCATTAAGGATGGATTTTTCCTGCGGTTTGATATTATAATATCTATTAAACGGGGACAGGTCCCTTGGATTCCACACAGCAGTCCTGATTTACCGGAGACATTCAATGATGAGAGTAACTGAGAAGGAAAGAAATATTCGGTATGAAGCTTTTACCCTCCTCGAGCTCATGGTTGTGATCGTCATCCTTGGAATTCTCGCTGCCTTCGTAATACCTCGCATTTCGAAACGGCCGGAGGATGCCCGGGTGACGAAGGCAAAGATCGAGATATCAAACCTCGAGCAGGCTCTCGAGCTCTACTACCTCGACACAGGGCAGTACCCCGACACAGAGCAGGGGCTGAAGGCGCTCATCGAGAAGCCGACTACCGGTAACATTCCCAAAAACTGGAGGGAGGGGGGGTATCTTGTGAAATCGAAAATGCCTGTAGATCCATGGGGCAACATGTACGTGTACGTATCTCCCGGTATTCACAACGAAGATTACGACCTCTTTTCGCTTGGAAAGGACGGTGAGGATGGTGGAGAGGGGTACGATGCAGATATCACAAACTGGGAATAGTCTGCCGTGCTGTAAATCACACTCCTGTAAGAGCCATCAGAATGGTTAGGGAGCGAGGAGAGGAAACTGCACCAGGCATGGAGTCACAGGAGCTTTTCACAAACTGATGCGCCAGACTGCCTTAAAAGGCCTGCCTTCACGTTGATAGAATTGCTCGTTGTTTTGAGCATTCTATCGATCATCATGTTCATCGTTACACCACGTTTTCTATCGTTTGTGAATCCGCAAAAAACACGGCACTTCATGCTCAGCCTGATGACTACCCTAAGTTACCTGAACGAAAGGGCGGTGATGGAAAAGAAGGTCTACTACTTCAATTTCGACCTTGATGAACGGCGCTACTACTTTACGCTCCCCGGTGATGAGAATACTGCGCAGGAGATAAGCGGGCGCTACCTTTCGCCTGGCACATTCCCTGCAAAGCTCGTCGCGGTAGAAGCGAAAACCACTCCAGGCGAATCACTTCAGAAGGGCAACATGATCGTCCCCTTCACCCCGAAAGGAATGCTCTATTCCTTCGAAATAGTTGTGGAGGAGGGTACAGGCCGCCTCTTTTTGCTGCAGGGGAGCAGCATCAGTAACCGCATTCAGCTGTTCCAGGTTGAAGAGGAGGGCGGAAGAAGACCTGTTGAGTGAATCCGAAGCTATTGAGTCCGCAGCTACCGGATGTGAGAAGGCCGGGACAGCCGCTACTGCTCTTTCAACCGCAGGAAGTCTTTGATCGCTTTCCCGATGTTTTCCGCCCCGTATATGGCGGTTCCTGCTACGAGCACATTAGCGCCTGTGCTCACGATCTTTTTTGCCGTTCCCAGGTTTACGCCGCCGTCAACCGCTATGTCATAGGTGAGATTGTTGTCCAGCCTGAACCGATGGGCCTCTTCCATCTTTTTCAGGGTTTCTTCCATGAAGGACTGGCCCCCGAAACCCGGATTGACTGAGAGGATGAGCAGGTAGTCGATGTGGAGCAGGTATTCGTAGATATTTTTCAGTGGCCGGGCAGGGTTGATCGCAAGACCGGGCTTTATGCCTTTCTCTTCCATCATCCGAAATAGCCGCCTGTGGTTCTTAACGGCGTCCTCCTGCAGAACGATGTAATCCGGTTCAACCCTGATAAAATCTTCAAGCCTCTCATTGGCGTTTGATATCATCAGGTGGGCGATGAGGGGTATCCCAACACTCTTCTTCAGCGCCGGTACGAGATCGATGCCGAAGCTCAGGTTGGGAACGTAGTGTCCATCCATGTAGTCGAGGTGAAGGGACCCCGCTCCTCCCGATTCTGCCTCCATTGCGGAGCGGGCAAGGCAGCCGTAATCCGCTGCAAGAAGGGACGGGCTTACTGACAGTTTAAACTCCATTGATCCTCCTCATAGCATTTTGCAACTCCCATGTCGTTGGTGATTGCATGTTCCGTAAGAGTTCCCTCGCCCTGTCGTATGCATCTTAGGATATTCAAAGAACACATCCGTGTCCATGGAAATATCCTTTTTCTATTCCCCCGACTTTTGCTATAATAGATTTGATACCTGGAGGAAAAAACCTGATCCCGGTGAAAGGTCTGCACCATGGTGATCACTGAGAATGTAAAGAGGAAGATCATCCCCATTGCAAGCGGAAAGGGGGGAGTGGGCAAGACGGTGATTGCCGGCAACCTTGCCCTCGAAGTTGCGTTAAACGGGAAGCGCACCGTCCTCATAGACATGGACCTCGGTGGCTCCAACCTTCACACCGTTTTGGGCCTCAGGAACACAAACCAGGGCATTGGCAATTTTTTGACAGGGAGAGGGGTGAAGTTTGCCGACATCTTAGTTAAGACACCTTATCAAAACCTCCAATTCATCCCGGGGGATGTGCTTGTTGCGGGAACAGCTGATATTCAGTCATCCCAGAGACAGAAACTTTTTAGCAGTATAAACGATCTTGATGCTGATTATATCTTCATCGATCTTGGATCGGGTAGCAGCATGCGGGTGCTTGATTTTTTCCTCATTTCGAACTCAGGTTTCGTTGTCGTTACTCCACAAACAACGTCGATATTGAACGCCTTCGGGTTTATTAAAAGTCTCGTTTTTCGCTTCCTCCACAGGGCGTTTGCCTCGAATAAAGCAGTTTTGTCCTGCATGAGGGACGCGCTGAAGGAGAAAAAGCCGGGCTCCTCATTGACAGTTGGAGAGATGCTGGAAAAAATGGGCAGGGGGAGTGCAGCGGCTGCACGGAAGGTACGAAAGTACCTTTCAACTCTGCATCCAAAGCTCATCGTAAACATGGCATCCTCCCCGGATGACCTCCGGATTACGGAGAAGTTCAGGGACCTTGTGAGGGAAAACTTTGAGATAGACGTTGAGTGCATGGGGCTCATCTACGCTGATACATCTGTTGATGAATCCATTGCCGCTCTGAAACCCCTGGTGGTTTCTCACAGGGATTCTATTGCTGCCAGGGAGCTGGTCAGAATTGCCAGGAAGGTCCTTCAGTCGGAGCGATTTCCAATCATGCCGCTTGAGCTCGATTACTATGCCGACAGTTTTGAGCTGGCCCAGATTGAGGCTTCCAGCGATTTTGAGGAATTGAAGGTCTCACACAAGCCCGAGGAGGCCCTTGACTTCGAACCGCTGCTCGGGATCATCAACATGCAGAGGAAGGAGATCGCTGAGCTTCGGAGTACGGTGCGGATGCTGACGATGAAGAATCGCATGTAATACATAATAAAACGCTCTAATATTGTTTGACTTGCATCTTACAGAAATCCATAATAACTGGCATGGAGCTTACACGCGCATTCAAGATTTTAAAGCTAACCTCTTCCTGCACGCTTGACAACCTCAACAACTCCTTCAGGAGGCTTGCCAAAGTCTATCACCCGGATTCAAACAGGGGAAGGGAGTCGTGGGCGAACAGGGTAATGACGGAGTTGAACCTTGCTTATGAGACGGTACTCGATTATTTCACATCGGAGGGCAAAAAGGTCGAAACAGGGGGGGCTCCCCCACGGAAGGTCGATTTTCAGATTCGCTTGAGCAGGGCTATAAACAAAGTGCTCGATGGAATTTTCACCTACTATCAGTATGGACTTAACAGTGTGCCACTCAGGCATGAAGGGGTGAGGAGGTTCAGGTTCAGGGACGCCCTCAGAAGCATGCAGGACGGTATC
>CAZPCG010000055.1:0-9130 GCA_964584875.1 uncultured Spirochaetota bacterium | reverse complement strand
TGGCCATGCCGACGCTGCTGGATATTCCCTGGCCGAGAGGGCCGGTTGTGGCCTCAACACCGGGGGTAAGATGGCTCTCGGGGTGTCCAGGGGTGATGCTGCCATACTGCCTGAAAGCCTTGAGCTGTTCCATCGTCATGTCCCTGTAACCGGTTAGGTGAAGGAGGGAGTAGAGCATCGCAGAACCGTGCCCCCCGGAAAGGACGAAACGGTCCCTGTCAGGCCAATTCGGATCAAGCGGATTGTGCTTGAGAAACTCACGCCAGAGCACGTAGGCCATGGGCGCCGCACCCATTGGCAGCCCGGGGTGGCCCGAGTTTGCCTTCTGCACCGTGTCAACAGCGAGAAATCGTATCGTGTTAATGGAGCGCTGTTCCAGGTCGTTCATAATTTCAACCCCTTTCTCGTAAGACAAATCAGGGATAAAATATCACATAAAATATCAGCATTTCGCTTGGAGTCAAATTCTTTCAGGAGACATAGGGCAGGATGAATAAGGTCTGCCGGAGAAAGTCATTTCCTCCCGCCGCCTTTTCTAGTAGCTTAAACATTACACCGGGCTGTTCCGGTGAAGAAGCATTGTAACACTATTTCCAAAATAAACAACCATGAAACTCTCATTCTCAACGGTATGGGCAGATGGTGATATCAACAGGATTCTGCATCTGCTCCCCTCGATTGATGGGCTTGAAATTGGAAGCAGGGGCCACAGGGATTTTTTCCTCGAGCTTGAAGGGCTTGTACGTGAGGGGAAAAAGAGGGTGACATCGATCCATGCCGTTGCATGCCCGGGCAAGGAGCGCAATGAGGCTGATTACAATCCTGCCTTTGCCAGCCTGGATGGGCAAAAGAGGAGAATCGAGATAGAAAAGATTTCCGCCACCGCAGGGTGGGCACTTAAGCTCGGCACGCGGTGTGTTGTGATCCATGCGGGAGAGGTTGAGGACAAGAGGCTGAAGGAGATTTTCACTGCCTACAGACAAAACGTGCTGAGGGGTGAGCAGTCAGAAGAGAGGGAAGCGCTCTTCCATGAGATTATTACAAGAAGGGAGAGGCTCAGCGGGGAATATCTTGAGGCAGCTATTGAGGGACTTTCTGAGCTCTGCAGGCGTTTTCCCGGTGTTACTTTCTGCATCGAAACACGGGCCCACTTCCACGAGATACCAACCCAACAGGAGCTTGAGATAATCTTCCGGCGGCTGCCCTTCCCAAATCTCGCATACTGGCACGACATAGGCCACACATACATGCTTGACAGGCTGGGATTCATGCCTATGGAGAGGTGGCAGCGGCTGTTCCATGACAGGTGCGCTGGTGTTCATGTGCACGATGCTGATAACAATCTCAACGATCATTACCCCCCGGGGGAAGGGGTGCTCGAGCTTGCAAGCATCCTCCCAAGCTTCGACAGCGGTTGTTACATCACCCTGGAAATAAACCCGCGGCACGGCCCTGAATCGGTGCAGAGGGGAATAGATTTTTTAAATGGAGATCATTACTTGCCGGGATAGCGGGCAGAGATGGATCTAAACACATCGAGGCATCCAAAGAAAACATCGACGAGCTCGGGGTCAAACTTCTGGCCGGAGAGCTTCTGTACTTCATGCAGGATATCCTCTTCAGACCACGCCTTCTTGTACACCCTCTTTGAGCGGAGCGCATCGTAAACATCGGCAAGTGAGACCACCCTGCCATATATGGGGATTTCTTCACCTTTCAGAGGTTTTGGGTTCCCGCTTCCTTCTACCCTGAGCGCTCTCCCTGTCATGACGTTAACACGACCCGGATAACCGGTTCCATCCCAGTTCTCATGGTGCGTGAGCGCGACAAGCGATGCGACGTCATCCATTTCGGACTGCTTGTTTATGAAGAGTCGAGCGCCGAGGAAGGTGTGGGCTTGCATGGCTGTGCGCTCCTCGGGTGTCAGTACTCCAGGTTTTTTCAGGATAACATCCGAGATGGCAACCTTGCCCACATCGTGCAGCATGGCGGCCATTCGTAAAAGATCCCTCTTCTTGTTCAACTCATCATGGGGCATTGACCGCCTTCTTGCCCAGGCCTCGTAAATCTCAATCGAATAGGAGGCGACTCTGTTGACGTGAGGGCCCGTTTCGTTCGGGTCCCTGAGCTCGCTCATCTGTATCATCCGAAGTATGAGAGCCCGGGTGAGCTGTGCTCTCTGAAGGGCCATGCTTGCCGTTGTGGCAAAGTGCGAGCAGACAATCTCATCGTTTGAATCGAAGGTGATGACCTTCTCTTTCTCATCCTTTTTATTGATAATCTGGAGGACGCCGAGTATCTCACCCCGATTGGTTTTCAGGGGCACGGTCAGCACCGATGTGGTTTTATACTTCGAGACTCTGTCGTAATTCGCATTGAACTGGTAGGGGGCACGGCCTGGAATTTTATACACATCGGGAATGTTGAGAAATTCTCCGGTTGCGGCAACATAGCCGGAGATCGATTTCTTATTGATGGCCACTCTGAATGTTGAATAAATGAGCTTCTGGCCAGGGGGAAGCTTTTTTCTCAGAGTTTCATTCTGAGTATAGCTGAAAACAAGGTCATTCCTGTCTCTGATATAGATCGTGCCTGCATCTGCAGAGAGGAGTTTACGCGCTTCGTAAAGGATTCGCTCAAGCAGGATATCAAGGTCCTGCACGGTCGAAAGCTCCGTATCGAGCCTTATTATCTCTCTAAGTCGTTCTACTTCATTAACCATTCAGATGTATTCCGGGATTTGATGATATAAATTATTTTACTTCAATTGTAGTATATTTTGTCATTATTGGACAACCTTTTATGCATCCACAGCCCGCACCTCTTTGACAATATATAAACGATGCTTTACAAGCCTTTTCATTATATATCATACATCGACACCTTACCCCTGTTTTTCAAGCTCTTCGAATCGAACCAGCCCGAGACAGGCCTTGAGCCTGATGATTTTTTTTACCGATTCCATAACCTGCTTTCTGAACTGATCATCGGTGATGATTTCATCGTGAACCGCCTCGACAAAGGAATGCTCGTCCTCCGGCATCAGTATCATGTCACACCCCGCCTTTACTGCAGCAAGCGATGGAAATTCGAAGGATTTCACCGCTCCCATGGTCAGCGCATCGGTTACTATGATCCCGCGGAATCCAAGTTCGTTCTTCAGCAATCCCGTTACAACGTTCCAGGAAATCGTCGACGGCCTGCCGTCGGTACCAAACCGTTCATTGTTCGAAACGGCTATATGTCCAACCATCACAGATATGACACCTGAATCAATTGCATGTTTGAACACCGAAAGTTCAGGAGGATTTCCCTTAACGAACACCAGCTTCCGGTGAGTATCGCCCCGTATCGTTCCATGGCCCGGGAAATGCTTCGCCGTGGCAACAACTCCACTATCCTGGGTCGTCTTTATGAAGGTTTCGGTAAGCAGGGATACGAGCTCAGGGTTGCTTCCGAAGGAGCGCCGCCCTATTATCTCCCGATTGTAGGAGAAGTCACACACGGGTGCATAGTTCACATGAATGCCAAGCTCCTTTATAATATCTGCAATTTCCCGGGCAACCCTCTCTGACTTATCCCTGCTCTGTATCGAGCTTGTATCCTCAAACCTCTGGATTCCCCTTATGCGGAGGCTGATCAGGGATGGCTCTCCATCGACGGCATAGAGCGGTAAAAGGAGTGAGTTGGTACCGGATGCAACATTGAAAGTTTCGATGTACCGCTCGATTATCTCCTTTCTCTGGTCGAGGAATATCACGCCCCCTGTATCCTTTTGATAGAGGATGAACAGCACCTCATCATATGTTTTCCCGTACCCGCCACATGCAGTTACCACCATCTGAGAAATCAATTCCCGGTAGGAAAGCCTGCTCATAATGAGCTCAACCGTCTCTTCAAGATCCGGATTATCCGAATAGAAGTCATCAAGGGAAAACCTTCCCGCCATTGATGCATGTTCCTCCTCTGCCACATTCAGGTATTCACCGCTCTGACCCGTAAAGGACTCACCTTCCTTATCACCGATGACCTGCAATCCGATCTTCACTGGAAAAATGAGAACAAACAATGAGAGGATAAGCGCACCAGCGATCTTCATCCCTTCCACCTTCCCGAAAAAGTTTCAAACCACGCTCGAAATACCCTTTTTCAGTGCACCGCCGGGTCTGACCTTTAATACTATCATCGAAAGTTTTTCTTCGTTTCTACAGCCCCGCATCGCTAAAAGTCACGCTTTTGGTGAAAGGGTTCGCCGGAGTGTTACGGCAGGCATCTATCCAACTTTCAAGCCTTCATTTCTTTGAATGAATTTCCCCAAGCCTCGCCTTTGCAAGCTCGACATGGTGGGCAGCTTTGCTGAACAGTTCCACAGCCTTCCTGAGCTCTTCTGCTACTCCAATGAAGCCGAGCTCTTCGGTTTTCCTGAGCCATTTCTCCTGTTCCCTCTGGTGTTCCCCGTTGTGCTCAAGCCAGTAGTTCAGGATGGCCTCCATCCTCTCTCGATTGCCCACAGGCACATCGCTTTCCTCATGCCCGTGCATCGGACTTTCACCTCCTCTCAAGCACAAGGTAATTTTTTAAAAAATTGACCTCTCTGATCCGGTATCCTGCAAGCTCCTTCTTCTGGCCGAACAGGGTATCGATCACAACATTTCCGTCCCTGGTGGCCTCGACCCTGGAAGCTTCCTCGATAACAACGGAGTTCTTTTCATCCTCCTGCATGTAAACTGTAGAAAGGCACATGGCTTTTTCCTTCCCTCCTGTTTTAATCACCCTTAAAGTATCATTTCAGCGGGCTGAACTGCAGGGTGTAGAGCTGATGGTAGATGCCCTTGCGGGCAAGAAGTGAGCTGTGCCTGCCCTCCTCGACAATCCTTCCCCCCTCGAGCACAATGATCCTGGAGGCATTCTTTATCGTTGACAATCTGTGTGCGATCACGATCGATGTCCTTCCTCTGATCAGGCCTGCGATTGCATCCTGTATCAATCGTTCAGTTTCGGTATCTATGCTTGAGGTTGCCTCATCGAGTACCAGGATGGAAGGATCGAAGTAAAGAGCGCGGGCAAAGGAGAGCAGCTGCCGCTCGCCGGCTGAAAAGGTCGCTCCGCGTTCCATCACCGGTTCCAACTCTTTATGGGGGAGATTTTGAATGAACTCTTCAATATGAGTTATTTTCGCAACTGTTCTGAACCGCTCCATGTCATGGGGACTTCCCAGAATTACGTTTTCAAGAACACTCTTTGAAAAGAGGAACACATCCTGCATGACCGAGGCGATGTTTTGCCTGAGCAATGGATAGGGAATATCATTGATATCGATTCCATCGATGAGAACACGTCCCTTCTGGACCGGGTAGAACCTGGAGAGTATGTTGATGATGGTGGATTTTCCAGCCCCCGTTTCGCCAACAATAGCGAGGGTCTCCTGCGGACGCACGGTGAATGAAACCCCTCTCAGCACCCATTCTCCCGGTACGTAGGAGAACCAGACATCGTCAAACTCAATATGGCCCTGGAACCTGCGTCTGGACCCATGGGCTTGCAAGCTTTCCCTGCTCCTTTCATGCGTCGCGGCAGAATCCGGGGGAGAAAAATTGAAGGTGCGCGCCCCGCTCTCACCATCCTCCCTCACCGTATCGGCATTAAAAATCGCCAGGATCTTCTCTCCGGCCGCCGTTGCGCTCTGCATGATGTCGAACTTCTCCGAGAGGTCCTGTATGGGGTGGAAGAATCGCTCGATGTAGGCAATGAACATGACGATGAGGCCGTAGGAGAGGCGGTTCTGCACTATCCCCCTTGCACCGAGGTAGATGACCGCCGCGATCGCAAACCACCTCATGAATCCGATAAGGGGCCTGAATATCGCGTTCGCGTAGAGGTGCTTGAGCTGCGCATCGTAGACCCCTGCATTCCTCCTGAGGAATTTTCTGAAGTGAGCGATCTCCCTCACGAATATCTGCACGATCCTTATGCCGGTTATCGTCTCGTTTAGAAAACTGTTCAGCTCACTGATCCGGCTCCGAATCATCCTGTAAGCATTTCTGACTTTTATTCTGAACAGTATGGTGAAGAAGATGAGGAACGGAAATGTGGTTGCAACGATCATTGCAAGGGTAAGGTTTGTCAGGAACATCACTACCGCAATGCCCAGGAGCATGAGGAGGTCCTGGAAAAAGGTTATAAGAACGGATGAGAAAAGCTCGTTCAGCTTCTCAATATCATTCGTCACCCTGTTAACCAGCCTGCCGATTGCATTCCTGTCGTAGAAAGACACCTCGAGCCGGAGGATGTGGGAAAAGAGGTCGCGCCGCAGGTCACGCATTGCATTCTGTGACAGCCGCATGAGAAAGATGATCTGAATATAGTTTGAGCCGAACTGCACGAGAAGTATTGCGACGATGAGGAGGATGCACTTAACTATGCGCATAAAATCCTCCCTCCTCAGCTTTGCGATTTCAGCCACGGTAAAACTGCCCAGAGCGCTGGTCTTGACAAGCAGCAGTGAGGGAGAAAACTCACGCACCGCACCCCCTTTACTGAACCGCTCCACCTTTTCCTTCAGTGTACCATCCGGGATTGCAGCATCAACGAGCACGTAGGTATCCTTTGAAAAAACCCCCGATTCGATGAACTCTCCAATCTCTCCTTCCGAAAAAAACTTGAGATCGGACTGGTACAGAAATGTAAGGGACCCTGTGAGCGTAATACCCCGGGAAAGCCGCCGCATGATTGCCGCCTCGTGCGCCTCCGATTGCAGGCGGCCAGCATCAACAATCCTCCCCTGCTTGAACACGTATCGATCCACTATAGTCTTTAATAGTAAAGGAACCGAGAGATTCGATCCGGTAATTAAAACAACAAATACCAGGGCTATGATGAGGTACTTTTTATAAACAAGGATGTAGCGGAACAAAAGCCTCAATACCTCCGTGCTGTACAGCTTCCCGTTTTTTTCACCTTCTTCGTGGAAGTAGTCCACATCCTGCTCCTGTATGCCCTAACCGGGTATTTTTTCCTCAAGCTGTTGAAGTCTGTACAGCCTGCTGTAGTAGCCGCCGCGCTCAATGAGCTCTGAGTGGCTGCCGCGCTCAACAATGCTCCCATCATCCAGGATGATTATCGTATCACAGGCTTCAACTGTTGAAACCCTGTGAGACACCACGATCATCGTTCTGCCCTCCATTTCGCGCCTGATGTTTCCAAGCACAACATTCTCGGTGGCCGCATCAACCGAGGAAAAGGCGTCGTCGAGAATGAGAATATCGGGCTTTATAATCAATGCCCGGGCAATCGAAAGCCGCTGCCTCTGCCCCCCTGATAGTGTTATGCCCCTCTCACCCACCACCGTATCAAACCGGTCGCCAAAGGCCATGACTTCATCGTGCAGCGAAACAAGCTCCGCATATCTCACCACGTCCTCAAAGGGGTGGCTACCCTCCTCAAGACCAAAGGCTATGTTGTTTGTTATGGTGTCAGAGAAGAGGAAAGAGTCCTGTGGAACGTACCCGATAGATCTCCTCAGGACGGCAAGGGGCACGTCATAGATATCGTTCCCATCGATGAATATCCTCCCCCGTTCAACTGGAAAAAGCCTGAAGAAGAGCGAAACCAGGGTCGACTTGCCCGAACCCGGGCTGCCCATAATGCCGAGGGATGAGCCCCGGGGCAAGTGGAGTTCGATGTTCCTCAGCACCGGTCTACGAGCGTCCGGGTAGCTGAACGTGAGGTTCCTTACAGCGATGCTGCCTCTCAATCTCACAATGGTCCTGTTTACTCTCTCTCCCTCCTGAATGGAGGGCCGGGCATGCATGAGCTCCAGTATTCTCCTGGCCGAGGCTATACCCCTCTGCAGAAGCGTTATCACCCACCCGATGGCGATCACAGGCCAGATGAGCAGCTCAAGGTACATGCTGAAGGAGATGAACTCCCCGAAGGAGATTGACCTGAGAACGACGGCCCTGCCGCCGATGAGGTAAAGAATGGCTATGGAGAGACTCGCAAGCAGCGTTACCGCTGGAAAGAAAAAACCCCAGATGCGGATAAGCTGAAGGTTCTTCGCAACGTAATCTTCGCATTTCTTTTCAAACTCCCCTATCTCATACTTCTCCTGCGCAAATCCCTTTACAACCCGTATCCCTGAGTATGACTCCTGGGTATGGGAGGAGATCGCTGAAAAGGATTCCTGTACTGCCTTGAACCTGCTCTGTATCATTGGCCCGTACTTCAAAATCATGAAAACAATGAATGGCAGGGGAAGGATTGAAAGAAGGGTAAGTCGCGCATTAATTGAAAATAGAAGTATGAGCGACAGCGTTCCCATGAAGAGGGCATCGGTAAGGGCCAGAAAGGAGGGCCCTGTGGCCATCCGTATCGCATCAACATCGTTGATCATTAAAGCCATCAGATGGCCTGTCTGGGTGCGGTTGAAATAGGAGAAATCCATCCCCTGGAGGTGCAAAAACATATCCTCCCGGACCTCTTTCTCTATCTTCCGGGAGGTCCCCATTATGAAAACTCGCCAGAGGAAGCGGAGCAGTATCATCCCGCATGCCAGCAGGAGGATAATTGAGGTATTTTTTAGGATGAGTTCCTGTGAAAACGAGGAGGAGCCGAGGACGTCAATCGTTCGCTGAATGATCCTTGGAATGACGAGCTGTACAAGGTCGACTGCCATGAGGACGAGCACCCCGGCTGCTACACCCCAAAGGTGCCGCTTGACGTATGAGATGATGAAGGCAAATGCTTTCCTGCCGCTGTCCACCCCACTCTGACTGTATCTACTGCTGCTACCACTCTTAACAGCTTTCAACAATTACCCCATCAAAACCAGGCACAAGATATGAACATTCTAAAATAGTAATATTGTAACCAGAGAAGGGGAATAAAAAATTGCGCAGATGACACCTGGGAAAGCTTGTAAGGTGCTTTACCCTCTGGAAGCAGCGAAGTATCTTATTGCTCTCACAATGGGAGAATCCATGGAGAAGAAAAAGCTTGTTCTCATTGCAGGCATGCATTTCTTCCTTGACAGTTACATGGGCTTCTTTGCGATATACCTTGTCATCGCAAAGCTACACCCTATGAAGGCGGCGCTCGTCATAACGGTGACACTCTTCGTTGGAAACATCTC